>JACDQO010000062.1 GCA_015657605.1 Limnohabitans sp.
CCCTTGGTGGTGGCGGGCAGTCTGTATGCCTTGGCTTTGGGCTTGCTTTTGGGCACCGCATGGTTTCTGCACGCAGCACGCTCTACACCCTGACCAACAAGCGGGTGGTGATGCGCATTGGCATCGTGCTCACGCTGACCTTCAACCTGCCCTTCAAGCGCATCGCGGGCGCATCACTCAAGACCCAAGCGACGGGCACGGGCGACATCGCCTTGGCCTTGCACCCCGAAGACCGCATCGGCTGGGCCCACCTGTGGCCGCACCAACGCGCTTGGTATGTGACGCAACCGCAAC
Source organism: Limnohabitans sp. (assembly GCA_015657605.1). Classification (GTDB taxonomy): domain Bacteria; phylum Pseudomonadota; class Gammaproteobacteria; order Burkholderiales; family Burkholderiaceae_C; genus Limnohabitans_A. The sequence continues at coordinate 295 of JACDQO010000062.1, forward strand.
CCACACTGCGCTGCGTTCCCAACAGCGTTCAAGTGGGTGAACAACTCTTGGCCCTGTGGCGTGCCGAACGTGCAGGCCAAAGCCTGCACTTGGGTGATGCGCCTGTCGGTGAAACCGCGCGCGCACCCAACCAAGGCATGTTGGCATGAACACCTTGCCCAAGCACGGCTGGCAGGTTCACAACCTGAACCGACCCATGGCCTGGATCGGCGTGATGCTGCTGTCCATGCTGATCGCCGTGGGCCTGGCCCGCTGGTCGGGCTTGGACCCGCGCACGCCCGACGCCGCCGTGCAGTGGCAACGCGACCTGCAATTTCGTGACCTGCCCAGCGGTGACATCGCCGTGCTCGACGTCCGCACAGGCCAGCAGGTGGCCCAGTTCTCGGGTGAACAAGGCTTTTTGCGCAGCACCCTTCGGGCCTTGGCGCGCGAACGCCAGCGCGAAAACCTGGGCAAAGAAGCCCCCTTTTTGTTGATCGGTCGCACCGATGGCCGCATGACGCTGCAAGACCCCAGCACCGGCCAGCGCATTGACCTCGAATCGTTTGGCCCCAGCAATGCCGCCGTTTTTGCCAGCCTGCGACTGGCTGGCTACAAAGCCCCTTGAAATTGAAACATCCTGCACCGGAGAAGCCCATGACCGCCAACGCCGTCCACACCATCGAAACCGCTGAAGACGCCAACAAAAAGGCCGTGCACGACGACATGATCAGCCCGCGCTTTTACACCACCGACTTTGCGGCCATGGACCGCATCAACATCGAGCCGGTGCGCGCCGAGTGGGACAAGATGATGGCCGAGTACGAAGGCGACAACAACCACGACCACTTCCAGCGTGACGAAGCCTTTGCCGGCGAAGTGGCTGCGGGCATGGCCAGTCTGTCGCCTGAAATGCGCCAGGAATTCATGGACTTTTTGGTGAGCTCGCTCACCTCAGAATTTTCCGGTTGTGTGCTCTACAACGAGATCCGCAAAAACGTCAGCAACCCCGACATCAAGCAGCTGATGACCTATCTGGCGCGTGACGAATCGCGCCACGCAGGCTTCATCAACCTGTCGCTGCGCGACTTCAACTTGGGCATCGACCTGGGCAACTTGAAGCGCACCAAGAAGTACACCTTCTTCAAGCCCAAATACATTTATTACGCAACCTACCTGTCCGAAAAAATCGGCTATGCGCGCTACATCACCATCTTCCGCCAGCTCGAAAAGCACCCTGAAAAACGTTTTCACCCCATCTTTCGCTGGTTTGAGCTGTGGTGCAACGACGAGTTCCGCCACGGCGAATCGTTTGCGCTGATCATGCGCGCC
>JACDQO010000009.1 GCA_015657605.1 Limnohabitans sp.
ACTTCGCCTTGCGCGCGCGTGGCGGGGTGGCCCAGCACGGCCTTGGCGCGGACTTCGGGGGGCAAGGCATCCAGTGTGGGGGAGCTGAAACGCTCGGTGCGGATGCGCTCGGCTTTCACGCCAGCGCTCAGCAGCGCCTGCTCGGTGGCTTCGATCATGGCTTCTGGGCCGCACACAAACACCTCGTCCATGCTGCCCACGGGCAGAAAGGCGTCGATGATGGCTTGCACTTTGGCGCCGTCGATGCGGCCTTCGAGCAAAGGCACTTCTTGCGCCTGGCGAGACAGGATGTGGATCAGCGTCAGGCGCGAGGGGTAACGGTCCTTCAGGTCTTGCAGGGCTTCGTTGAACATCACGCTGTCCATGCGGCGGTTGCCATAAACCAGGGTGAATTTGCTCTCGGGTTGCTCTTCCAGGGTGCTGGACAGGATCGACAAGATGGGCGTGATGCCCGAGCCAGCGGCAAAACCCACGCGGTGGATGGCGCGCGGGCGCTGCACCACAAAACGGCCATCGGGTGGCATCACGCGCAAGGTGTCGCCCGCTTTGAGTTGGGAGGCCGCCCAGTTGGAGAACACGCCGCCCTCCACCGGGCGAATGCCCACTTCGAGCACACCGTTCTTTTGCAGTTGGCTGCGGGCCGAGCTGATGGAGTAGCTGCGGCGCACATCGGCGCCGTTGATGTCCGCACGCAAGGTCAGGAACTGGCCGGGCTGGAAGTCGAAGCTGCTGCGCAGCTCGGTGGGCACGTTCAGCGTGATGGCTACAGCACCGGCCGCTTCGGGGTTGACGCGTGCGATCGGGAGGTCATGAAATCGGGGTGCGGACATGGAGCTTCACGGCGGCAAGGCCGCTCAGTAAGGTTTGAAGTAATCGAAGGGCTCCATGCAGGCCAGGCACCGGTAAAGGGCCTTGCAGGCGGTTGAGCCGAAATGGGAGGTTTCGGTGGTGTTGGCCGAGCCGCATTGCGGGCAGTTCACCACCTCGGGCTTGGCCCCACGCGCTGCAAATTGCACCACGTGCGCCGCACCCGAACCCGCGCTGCTGCAGGCGTGCGGCGGGGCGATGCCATAGGCGCGCAGCTTGTCTTTGGCCGCGTCGCTCATCCAGTCGGTGGTCCAGGCCGGAGCCAGTTGCGTGACCACGCGGCCTTGCAGGCCGTTGGCCGCCAACAGGGCTTTCACATCGTCCTCGATCGCGCCCATGGCCGGGCAGCCGCTGTAGGTGGGCGTGATGACTACGTCCAGTCCCGCTTCTCCTGCACGCACGTCGCGCAAGATGCCCAGCTCGCGCAAGGTGACCACCGGAATTTCCGGGTCGGTCAAGCTGTCGAGCAGGGTCCAGGCGCGGACCACATCGGCGGTGCTGGGCTGCGAAGTGAGGGTGGACATGGCTTGTGGCTTACCAGGTGGCTTGCGGGTGAGCGCGGGCTAGGCTTTGCATCTCTGCCAAGACAAAACCCAAGTGCTCAGAATGGATGCCTTGTTTGCCTGTGGGCACAAAGCCGCCATCGGCTGGGCGCTGCAGGGTGGCTTCTTGCAGCGCTTCATTCACGATCTGGTTCCAGTCGTTTTGCAAAGCGGCCAGGTCGACGCCCGTGCCGTTGGCCAGTGCGGCGGCTTCGTGCGCGCTGTGGCTCCAAAACTCTTGGGTGTAGGGCAGCAATTGGTCGAGCGCCGCTTGCGCTTTGGCGTTCGACTCGTCGGTGCCATCACCCAAGCGCACCAGCCAGTCGCGCGAATGCGCAGGTGGTAACGCACTTCCTTGAGCGACTTGGCGGCAATCGCGGCCAGTTGTGCGTCTTTGGAGTTTTGCAGTTGGTCCCAGACCAGCACCATCAGGCTGCTGTACAGAAAGTTGCGCGTCATGGTCATCGCGAAATCGCGGTCGCCTTGGGCGGTGGCCGACATCAAAGGCATGTGCGGCAATTCGCACAAGGTGTAGTTTTTGAAGTCGGGCACGTCGCGGAAATACGCCAGCGTGTCTTCGGTGGCATCGCCGCCGTGCAGCGCGGCCGCGTGCTGGTAAAGCATGCGGGCTTGGCCCACCAGGTCCAGGCTGTTGTTGGACAGCGCGATGTCTTCTTCGAGGATGGGGCCGTGGCCACACCATTCGGCATTGCGCTGACCGAGGATCAGCGCGTTGTCGGCCAGGTGCAGGAGATAGTCAATGGGAGCATTCATAGGGGCACTCATCACCGCTCACATGTGACCGACTTCGTCGGGGATCGCGTAAAAGGTCGGGTGGCGGTACACCTTGTCGCTGGCCGGATCGAAAAACTCGGATTTGTCGTTGGGCTCGCTGGCCGAGATGCTGGCCGAGGGCACGACCCAGATGCTCACGCCTTCCTGGCGGCGCGTGTAGACATCGCGTGCCATTGCAAAGCGTGCTCCGAGTCGGAGGCGTGCAGGCTGCCGCAGTGCTTGTGCTCAAGGCCTTGCTTGGAACGGACAAAAACTTCCCACAGGGGCCATTCTTTCAATGCGGCGGTGTTGGCGGTGGTGTTCATGCGGCCTCCTTCATTTGGCGTGCTTGTTGTTTGCGGGCGTGGGCCAGTGCGGCTTCGCGCACCCAAGCGCCGTCGTTCCAGGCCTTGACGCGTGCGCCCAAGCGCTCCTTGTTGCAAGGCCCGTTACCGTTCACGGTGGCCCAGAACTCGTCCCAGTCGATCTGGCCGTAGTCGTGGGCTTGGCGCTCTTCGTTCCACTTCAAGTCAGGGTCAGGCAAGGTCACGCCCAGTACTTTGGCTTGTGGCACGGTGGCGTCGACAAACTTCTGGCGCAGGTCGTCGTTGCTGATGCGCTTGATGCCCCAGCGCAT
>JACDQO010000063.1 GCA_015657605.1 Limnohabitans sp.
CCTCGCGCCGGGCCCGCAGCAAAAAGGCGCCCACGGTGCTTTCTTCGCTGAACACCATGTTGTGAAAGCCTTCGTAGGCTTGGCTCAGCTCGGCAAATTTGCCCGATTTGTCCCAGTCAAAACTGCCGCCATCGACCACCACGCCGCCTACCACCGTGCCGTGGCCCGACAAAAATTTGGTGGCCGAGTGGTAGACCAGATCGGCCCCGTGGTCGAAGGGCTTGATCAGCCAAGGTGAAGTGAGGGTGGAGTCCACCAGCAGCGGCACGCCCGCTTCGTGCGCGATGGCGCTCACCGCTTCGATGTCCAGCACGTCCATGCCAGGGTTGCCCACCGTCTCGCCGAAAAAGAGTTTGGTGTCGGGCTGCACGGCGCGCGCCAAGCGTCCAAATCGCCAGGTTTGACAAAAGTGGTGCGGATGCCAAAGCGGCTCAGGGTGTAGTGCAGCAGGTTGTGTGATCCGCCGTACAAAGCACTCGATGCCACGATGTGCGAGCCCGCACCCATGAGCGTGGCAATGGCCAGGTGCAGCGCCGCTTGGCCACTGGCGGTGGTGATGGCGCCGATGCCGCCTTCTAGGGCCGAGACGCGCTGCTCCAGAACCGCGTTGGTGGGGTTGCTGATGCGGCTGTAAACGTGGCCTGGGCGCTCGAGGTTGAAGAGGGCTGCAGCTTGGTCTGAGGACTCAAAAACAAAGGAGGTGGTCAGGTGGATCGGCACCGCCCGCGCACCTGTGGTCGGGTCGGGGGCAGCACCCGCATGCAGGGCCAAAGTGTCAAAACCGGGGTCACCGTAACCAGCCATGAGGAATCTCCGAAAAAAGAAAGCACTGAGCAGGGTTTGCGCCTGTTCATTGGCATGGATTGTGGGCTATATTGGACTGCGATTGAAACCGATTTCGACCCCAAGGAGACACACCATGCAAGTCAGCGACATCCTGCGCGTCAAGGGCGGCACCTTGTTCACGGTTCAGCCTGACGAACCCCTGTCTTTGGCCATGACCGACATGGCCGAAAAGGACATCGGCTCTTTGGTGGTCATGGACCGGGGCCAATTGGTGGGCATGCTGACTTTTCGTGAAGTGATTCAGCGAATTGTCAAAAACGGCGGGCAAGTGGGCAGCACCTTGGTGAGCGAGGCCATGGAAGCCCAACCTCAGACTTGCTCTGGCGCCACCGACATCGACGAGGTGCGCCGCATGATGCTGGAGCACCATGCCCGTTACATGCCGGTCATGGACGACCAAATGCTGATGGGTGTGATCAGCTTTTACGACGTGGCCAAAGCCGTGGTGGACAGCCAGAACTTTGAAAATACCATGCTCAAAGCCTACATCCGTGATTGGCCCGACGCTTCCTCCTCAGACGCTGGAAACGCCAAGCCGTGAAGCCTGTCCCAGCGGTGTGAGCCCGCTCTGGGATAATTCGACCCCATGAGCGGCAATACATTCGGAAATCTCTTCTCGGTCACCAACTTTGGTGAATCCCACGGCCCCGGCCATTGGCTGCGTTGATCGTACGGCTGCCCCCCGGGCATGCCCCTTGAG
>JACDQO010000064.1 GCA_015657605.1 Limnohabitans sp.
CCAAAACTGGCTGCGCGACGAACGCGGCCTGAGCTTTGCCACCTACAACGACCTGTGGCGTTGGTCGGTGACCGAGTTGGACGCCTTTTGGCAAAGCATCTGGGATTATTTCGACTTCCAGTCGCCCACGCCGCACACGGCGGTGCTGGCCAACAACGTCATGCCGGGGGCCAAGTGGTTCCCCGGGGCCCAGACCAATTACGCGCACCAGGTGTTGCGCCATGTGCAACCCGCGCACGCCGCAGGTTTTTTGGCCGTCATCAGCCACAACGAAAAAGGTCTGCGCCGCGAAATGAGCTGGCCTGAGCTGCGTCGCCAAGTGGCCGCCATGGCTTTGCACCTGCAAGCCCAAGGCGTCAAGCCCGGTGACCGGGTGGCGGCTTACATGCCCAATATCCCTGAGGCGATGGTGGCGTTTTTGGCCACCGCCAGCGTGGGCGGCGTGTGGAGCATTTGCGCGCCCGACATGGGCACCAACGCCGTGCTCGACCGTTTCAAACAGATTGAGCCCAAGGTGCTGATCGCGGTGGATGGCGTGAGCTACGGCGGGCGCGACTTTGACCGCATGGGTGTGGTGCAGGAGCTGCGCGATGCTTTGCCCAGCGTGCAGCATGTGGTCATTCACGAAAACTTGGGCACGCTCGACTTGGCCCAGTGTGATGTGGGTGCCAGCGTTCAGATGTCGGCCATCACCGCGCGTGACGATGCTCAGGTGCAGGCCTTTGAGCCGCTGTGGCTGCCGTTCGATCACCCGCTGTGGATTGTTTATTCAAGCGGCACCACCGGACTGCCCAAGCCCATCGTGCACGGCCACGGCGGCACGGTGATCGTGGCGCTGGCCAACAAGATCTTGCACAACGACATCGGCTGCAGTTACCACCCCAACAGCTGGGGCGAGCGCTTTCACTGGTACAGCTCCACTGGCTGGGTGATGTGGAACGCGCAGGTGGCCGGCCTGCTCAATGGCGTGACTTGCGTGATCTATGACGGCAACCCCGGCGGCAGCAAAGACAAACCGGACTGGGGCATTTTGTGGCGCATGGCGGCTGAAGAAAAGGTCACGTTCTTTGGTGCGGGTGCGGCTTTCTTTGCCAACTGCCAAAAGGCCGGTGTGGACATTGCGCGCTGTGGCGATTTGTCGCGGGTGCGGGCTTTGGGCACCACGGGTTCGCCCTTGTCGCCCGAAACCCAAACTTGGGGCGTCGATCAATTCAAGGCCATCGGTACCGACATTTGGTGGTGCAACATCTCAGGCGGCACCGACTTTGCGGGCGCCTTTGTGGGCGGCCACCGCGAGCTGCCGCAAGAGGCGGGCGTCATGCAATGCCGAGAGCTCGGCTGCGCGGTCGAGGCTTGGAACGAAGCGGGCGAGCCGTGATCGGCGAGGTGGGTGAGCTGGTCTGCACCCAGCCCATCCCGTCCATGCCGCTGTACTTCTGGAACGACAAGGACAACGCCCGCTATCTGGCGAGCTACTTCGAGATGTACCCCGCAGGCCACGGCCGCATGCCCGGTGGCGGCGACGGCCCGGCCAGCATGGGCGGCGTCTGGCGCCACGGCGACTGGCTGCGCATCGGCAACGCGCAAGGCCAAGGCGAAGGCTGCGTGATCTTTGGCCGCAGCGACGCCACCATCAACCGCTATGGCCTGCGCATGGGCACCAGCGAGTTGTACAGCGCTGTCGAAGCCCTGCCCGAAGTCATGGACTCGATGGTGGTGGACTTGGAGTACCTGGGCAAGGAAAGCTACATGCCGTTGTTTGTGGTGCTGCGCCCTGGCACCACGCTGGACGACGCGCTCAAGGCCAAGCTCAACAACGCCATCAAGGTGGCGCTCAGCCCGCGCTTCATCCCCAACGACATCTTCCAGGTGGCCGAGATCCCGCGCACCCTGTCGGGCAAAAAGCAGGAGCTGCCGATCAAGAAGCTCATGCTGGGCCAGCCGCTGGAAAAGGTGGTCAACAAAGACGCCATGGCCAATCCAGGGTGTCTGGATTGGTATGTGGATCTGGCCAAGTGGCATTTGGCCAAGGCTTAAAAAAAGGCGTGCCGCTCTCGCGAGCACGCCGTTTTTTGGGGCAGAACCCAAATCAGTTCTTGTGCAACTCAGCGTTCAACTCGCCCCAGCTCTTGTTGCGCGGGATGGCGTGCAAAGCGCCCGACTGTGAATCGCGGCGGAACAGGATGCCGTTTTTGCCGGACAGCTCTTTGGCCTTCATGACCGAGCCGTCGGGCATCTGCACGCGGCTGCCACCCGTGATGTAGCAGCCGGCTTCGACGATGCAGTCGTCGCCCAGCGAGATGCCGATGCCGGCGTTGGCGCCCAGCAGGCAGCGCTTGCCGACCTTGATGACTTCTTTGCCGCCACCCGACAGCGTGCCCATGATGGACGCGCCGCCGCCGATGTCGCTGGCGTCATCGACCACCACACCCGCGCTGATGCGGCCTTCAACCATGCTGGCACCCAGCGTGCCGGCGTTGAAGTTGCAAAAGCCTTCGTGCATGACGGTGGTGCCGCTGGCCAGGTGCGCGCCCAGGCGCACACGGTCGGCGTTGGCAATGCGCACGCCAGACGGGATCACGTAGTCGGTCATTTGTGGGAATTTGTCCAAGCCTTTGATCTCGAGCACGCGGCCAGCGCCACGGGCTTTCAGTCGGGCGGCGGGCACATCGGCCAGCGCGCAGGGGCCAAAGTTGGTCCAGGCCACGTTGGGCAGCAGGCCAAAGATGCCGGTCACGTTGGCACCGTGCGGCAACACCAAGCGGTGGCTCAGCAGGTGCAGGCGCAGGTAGGCGTCGTGGGTGTCGGCGGGTGCGTCGGCCAGGCTTTTGATCTCGGTGCGCACGGCGACCACGGTGGCGTTGCGCACGCTGCAGGCGACCAAAGCCTGGGCCACGTCAGCGCCCAGAGCGGCGACGGCTTCGGCCTGGGTCAGGCGGGTGCTGCCGCTGGCGGCCACGTCGGCGGCCAGTTCGGGGGCGGGGAACCAGGTGTCCAGCACGGTGCCGTCAGCGGCGATGGTGGCGAGGCCCGTGGCGCGTGCGCCGGTGGTTTGGAATGTGCTCATGGGGTGATCTTGGGTCTAAAAGCTTTAAAACCTGAATTATCGGGGAGGATATTTGTTCTGCCCATTGAGGGTGTTTTCAGCGTGCCGCATTGGCGCGGAAAACCAAGGTGACACCTGCGGGCATTCTGTTGCGCTTGGGGGGCTTAGGATGCCATGACAAGATTCGAGGCCTGGTTTCGGATTCCGTCTGTGGTGGTCAAAGTGCCGCAGTGGGGTTCTTCTCAGGCCCACGTTGGGGCGTAGAGTCACCCACCAAGCGTGGGAGTGGGGGCCGCTTCATCCGACTTCAAAATTTGGAGGTGAACCATGATTGACCGTCGGTACATTGGCCATCAGATGCCGGGCTTTGAGGTGTTCGTTGAAAAAGGCCGGCTGCGCTTTTTTGCCAAAGCGACCGGCCAGACCGATCCTGTCTACACAGACGAAGAGTTTGCCCGCGCACAAGGCCATCCGGCTTTGCCTGTACCGCCTACCTTCTTTTTTTGCCTTGAGATGGAGTCGCCCGACCCGGCCGCAATCCGCAACTTGTTGGGCATCGATTACCGCCGACTGTTGCATGGTGAGCAAGGCTTTACCTACCACCGCATGGCTTACGCGGGGGATGTCCTGCGCTTTGAACAACGCATTGAGGACATCTATGACAAAAAGAACGGCGCCCTCGAGTTCGTGGTGCGCCGAACGCGGGTGAGCAATCAGCACGGCCAGTGCGTCGTCGATTTGCGCAATGTCGCGGTTCTCCGCAACAGCGAAGGGTAATGGGATGAAAACATCGGTTTTTGATGGGTTGACGGTGGGTGATGACATTCCCGCTTTGACAATGCCCCCCCTGTCGCGTTTGACGTTGGCGCTTTACTGTGGCGCATCGGGCGACCACAACCCGATCCATGTGGACACCGATTTCGCACACAGCGCAGGCATGCCCGATGTGATTGCACACGGCATGCTGTCCATGGCGTGGTTGGCACAGGTTTTGACCCACTGGGTGCCGCAAACAGCCATCCGCGATTACAGCGTGCGTTTTGCGGCCATGACGCATGTTTGCGAAAGAATCACTTGCAGCGCAAAAGTGACTGAAAAATTCGAACTTCAGGGTGAGCGCCGCGTGCGTTTGGCCTTGACCGCGGCCAATGACGAAGGCCAAACCAAGTTGTCCGGAGAAGCCGTGATTGCGCTGACTTGACCATGACCCATACATCCTTGCTCCAATTTGAGGTGAGCGAACAAGTCGCCACCCTGACCTTCAACAGCCCGACCAAGCGCAACGCGCTGGAGCCGGCCATGCGCGAAGAACTGGCAGTGGCCTTGCAGCAAATCCAGCAAGACCACAGCATCCGCGCGGTGATCCTGACGGGCGCGGGCGGGCATTTTTGTTCGGGCGGTGACCTGAAAAACATCGCCACGGCCAACCTTGACAACGGCGGTTGGCTGCTGCGCATGCAGACCCTGCATGCTTGGTTGCAGGTCTTGCTCACGCTCGATCGCCCGGTGATCGCTGCGGTGGATGGTGCGGCCGCTGGTGCGGGCTTCAGCCTCGCCTTGTCCGCCGACTTCGTGCTGGCCACGCCGCGCGCCTGGTTCAACATGTCCTTCCTCAAGGTCGGTCTGGTGCCCGATGTGGGGGCGCTTTATACCTTGCCCCGCGTGGTGGGCGTGCAGCGGGCCAAAGAAATCATGCTCTCGGCCCGCGACATCGACGCCCAAGAGGCCCTGCGGCTGGGCATCGTGATGGAGCTGCATGAGCCGGACCAATTGCTGCCCCGCGCTCAGGCCATGGCCCGCAGTTTTGTGGGCGCGTCTCCTGCGGCTGTGGCGCTCATCAAGCGCAGCTTGGGCACGGCCCTGGGCGGCGGCCTGCAAGACATGCTGAGCTCAGAAGCGCAGGCTCAGGCTTTGGCCGCAGGCACCGCCGAGCACCGCGAAGCCGTGAGCCGGTTTTTGAACAAGCAACCGCCCTTGTTTGTTTGGCCAGCCCAAGACAAGCGGTCTTGAACCAAGGGGAATCCCGGGGTTCGGCAATTCAAAAGACCCGGTTCAGCAATCGCAGATTGATGAGAACTGGGGCACGGCACAAGATACATCTACCCATGGTGTCGCAGGCGGTATCCAGTCCAGCCACGAACCCATGACCCGAAGGAAAGCAAACATGAGTATGACTGGATTGGTTCAGGACAAGGTGGTGGTGGTCACCGGCGCAGGTGGCGGCATTGGCCGCGATATCGCGTTGGCCATGGCCCGCGAGGGTGCCAAGGTGGTGGTCAACGACATTGGCGCGTCCGTCTCGGGCGAAGGCCAGGACGCTGGCCCCGCGCAAAAAGTGGTGGACGAGATCCAGGCCTTGGGAGGCCAGGCGGCGGCTAACACCGACAGTGTGTCTGACGCAGCAGGCGCAGCCCGCATCATCCAGACGGCCATCGACCACTTTGGCCGCATCGACGTGGTGGTCAACAACGCAGGCATCTTGCGCGACCGTTTCTTTCACAAGATGAGCATGGACGAGTGGGACGCCGTGCTCAAGGTGCACCTGTACGGCGCCTTTTATGTCAGCCGCGCCGCTGCCACCCATTTCAAAGAGCAAGAAAGCGGCAACTACATCCACATGACCTCCACCTCGGGGCTGGTGGGCAACTTTGGCCAAGCCAACTACTCGGCGGCCAAGCTGGGGGTGGCGGCGCTGTCCAAGTCAATCGCGCTGGACATGCAAAAGTTCAATGTCCGCTCCAACTGCATCTCACCTTTTGCCTGGAGCCGCATGATCGGCTCGATCCCGACCGAAACGCCGGAAGAGCAAGCCCGCGTCGAGCGCATCAAGCAGATGACACCCGCCAAGATCGCGCCCATGGCCGTGGCCTTGGCCAGCGATGCATCGGCCCACGTGAACGGCCAGATTTTTGCCGTGCGCAACAACGAAATCTTTTTGATGAGCCAGCCGCGCCCCATCCGATCGGTGCACCGCAGTGAGGGCTGGACGCCGCAGACGGTGCTCGACCAGGCCATGCCCGCGCTCAAGTCCAGCTTTTTTGACCTGGACCGCTCGGGCGACGTGTTCAGCTGGGACCCGATCTGAGCGATGACCATGACTGCACAGAACAACAACACCGGCGTCCTCGCCCAGCACCAGGCGGCCCTGGCACAGGGCCAATTCCTGATCCAAAAATGTGGTGACTGTGGCCAGTACATTTACTTCCCGCGTGAGGTTTGCCCGCATTGCGGCAGCGACCAGCTGGCCCTGGTGCCCCCCACAGGCCTGGGCACGGTGTATTCGGTGACCACGGTGCGCCGCAAGCCCGATGCGGGCGGCGATTACAACGTCTGCCTGATCGACCTGGACGAGGGCGTTCGCCTGATGAGCCGCGTGGACATGGACCCAGTGGATGCCGTACAAGTGGGCCAGCGGGTGCAATCCCGCGTGGTGGTCGACAAGGGCCAAGGTATGGTGGTGTTTGACCCGGTCAGCACGGTTGCCGCCATGGCCAAGCCCGTGCCTCGCGGCCCCGCCGCATCGGCAGCGGTACATACCTCATCGGGCCTCAAGGCTTTGCGTGGCAGCGCTGCCATTGCGGGTGTGGCCACCTTCGGTTGCGGCGAAGCCACGGGCTTTACCGAGATGGAAGTGCTGGCCCGCGCCGCGCACGCCGCCGTGGCCGATGCCGGCTTGAAGATGAGCGACATCGACGGCCTGTGCACTGCCAGTGTGCTGTCCACCATGTGGCCCATGCCTGTCACGGAATATTTGGGCATCAACCCGCGCTACACCAACGGCACCATGCTCGGCGGCTCCAGCTTTGTGGCGCACCTGCTGCCTGCCATGATGGCTTTGCAGTCGGGCCAGTGCAATGCCGTGCTGGTTTGTTACGGCAGCACGCAGCGCACCTCGACCTTTGGCCGCGCCGAGATCGCGCAGGCGCGCCGCGTCATGGACCCGCAGCCCTACGAGACGCCCTACGCCCCGATACAACCGCTGAGCGCTTATGCGCTGGCCACGCAACGGCACATGCACCAATACGGCACCACCCGCCGCCAGTTGGCCGAAGTGGCGGTGGCCGCGCGCGCTTGGGCGCAGCGCAACCCCGAAGCCTTCATGCGCGATCCGCTGACGATTGACGAGGTGCTGAAGGCCCGCATGGTGTCTGACCCCTTGTCGGTGCGTGACTGCTGTTTGGTGACCGACGGCGGGGGTGCCTTTGTGCTGGTGCGCGCCGACCGTGCGCGTGACCTGCCCCAAAAGCCGGTCTACGTGCTGGGCAACGCCACCGCCAACTGGAACCGCCAGATCTCGTCCATGCATGACCTCACCGTCACATCGGCCAGCCAGTCGGGGCGCGAAGCCTTTGCCATGGCAGGCCTTGCGCCCGCCGACATGAACGTGGTGCAGCTCTACGACGCCTTCACCATCAACACCTTGCTTTTCCTGGAAGACCTGGGCTTTTGCAAAAAGGGCGAAGGCGGTGCCTTTGTTGAAGGCGGTGCGATCGCGCCCGGCGGCCGCCTGGCGGTCAACACCAACGGCGGCGGCCTGTCGTGCACGCATCCGGGCATGTACGGCATCTTCACGGTGATCGAAGCCGTGCGCCAGTTGCGCGGCGAAGGCGGCGAGCGCCAAGTAGCAGGTGCCCAAACCGCGCTGGCCCACGGCAACGGCGGCACCTTGTCGAGCCAGTCCACCGCCATCTTGGGCACTTTTGAAACCTTGTGAGCAAGCCATGATCCGAGACCCCGAAACCTTCGAAGCCCTGCTCGACTCGGTGCGTCGTTTTGTGCGCGACCGTCTGGTACCTGCCGAAAACCAAGTCGCTCAGACCGACGAGATCCCAGAATCCATCGTGCAAGAGATGCGCGAGATGGGTTTGTTTGGCCTGACCATCCCCGAGGCCTATGGCGGCCTGGAGCTGACCATGGAAGAGGAGTCGCGCTTGCTGTTTGAGCTGTGCAAGACCTCGCCCGCTTTCCGCTCGGTGATCGGCACCACGGTGGGCATTGGCTCGCAGGGCATCCTGATGGACGGCACCGATGAACAAAAAGCCTATTACCTGCCCAAGCTGGCCACGGGCGAGTTGTCGGCCTCGTTTGCGCTGACCGAGCCCGACGCGGGCTCGGACGCCGCATCGCTGCGCACCACGGCCATCCGGGGCACAGACAGTGAGGGCGACCACTACATCGTCAACGGCACCAAGCGCTACATCACCAACGCACCGCATTCCAAAATTTTCACGCTCATGGCGCGCACCAACCCGGCCGACAAGGGCGCGGGCGGCGTGTCGGCCTTCATCGTCGATGCCAAAACCCCCGGCATCAGCTTGGGCAAAAATGACCAAAAGATGGGCCAAAAAGGGCGCGCACACCTGTGACGTGATGTTTGACAACGTGCGTGTGCCCGCTGCCAACCTCATCGGCGGCCAAGAAGGCCAGGGCTTCAAGACCGCGATGAAGGTGCTCGAAAAAGGCCGCATCCACTTGGCCGCCGTCTGCGTGGGCGTGGCTCAGCGCATCCTGGATGACGCTTTGCGTTACGCCATCGACCGCAAGCAGTTTGGCCAGCCGATCGCCGAGTTCCAGCTGGTGCAGGCCATGCTCGCCGACAGCAAGGCCGAGCTGTATGCGGCCGAGTGCATGGTGATCGACGCCGCACGCAAGCGCGACGAAGGGCGCAGCGTGTCGACCGAGGCTTCATGCTGCAAGATGTTCGCGTCCGAGATGTGCGGCCGTGTGGCCGACCGGGCTGTACAAATTTTGGGTGGCGCGGGCTATTTGTCGGAATACGGCATCGAGCGCTTTTATCGCGATGTGCGCCTGTTCCGTTTGTACGAGGGCACCACGCAGATCCAGCAAATCATCATTGGCCGCAATATGGTGCGTGAAGCACGCGGCTGAGTGGGGCTCAAGACCATGAAAACCCGCGTCACCGAAGCCCTGGGCATCCGTTACCCCATCATCCAAGGCGGCATGCAGTGGGTGGGCAAGGCCGAGCTGGTGTCGGCCGTGTCCAACGCTGGGGGCCTGGGCGTGCTCACAGCGCTCACCCAGCCCACGCCGCAAGCCCTGGCGCACGAGATCGTCCGCACCCGCACACTGACCGACCAGCCCTTTGGTGTGAACCTCACCATCTTGCCCTCGATCAATCCGCCGCCTTATGCCGAGTACCTGCAGGCCATCATCGACAGCGGCGTGAAGATTGTGGAAACGGCGGGCAACAGCCCCAAAGACTTAATTGGCCGCATGAAGGACGCGGGCATCACCATCGTGCACAAATGCACCTCGGTGCGCCACGCTCTGAGCGCCGAGCGCAACGGCGTGGACATGATCAGCATCGATGGTTTTGAATGCGCAGGCCACCCTGGTGAGGACGATGTGCCAGGACTGGTGTTGATCCCTTTGGCCTGTCAGGCGCTGCGCGTGCCGGTCATTGCCTCGGGTGGCATTGCCGACGGGCGTGGCATGGCTGCAGCCATGGCGCTGGGTGCCGAGGGTGTGAACATGGGCACGCGCTTTTTGGTCACGCAAGAAGCGCCCGTGCACGACAACATCAAACAAGCGCTGGTGGGTGCCACCGAGCGTGACACAAAACTGATGTTCCGCACCATGCGCAACACCACCCGGGCTTGGAGCAACGCGGTGTCGCAAGAAGTGGTGGCCACCGAAAACCGCGCAGGCGGCTGCAGCTTCGAAGACATCCGCCACCTGGTGGCCGGCCAGCGCGGCAACCAGGCCTTGCAGTCGGGCGATGTCGATGGCGGCGTGGTCGCTGCAGGGCAGGTGATTGGCCTGATCGACGACATCCCGCATTGCGCCGACCTGATCGAGCGCATGGTGGCCGACTGCCGTGCCGCTTTGGCGCGTGCGCAGACCTGGGCACTTCCCTCTTGAGCGACGGCTCCACCGATTTCCCCAAGCCAAAACCGATGACAACCCTAGGAGACAAACCATGACAAAAACCCCATCCACCCAACGCCGTTTGCTGATGGCCCTTTTGGGGGCGGTGTGCACAGCATCTGCCCTGCCCGTGTGGGCCCAGTCCACAGGCAACAACACCGTCAAGCTGATTGTGGGTTACGCCCCAGGCGGACCCGTGGATTCATCGGCGCGCGTGTTTGCGCCCGTGCTCAGCCGCGAACTGGGCCAGCCCGTGATCGTGGAAAACCGACCCGGCGCGGGTGGTGCGTTGGCGGGTAACACCGTGGTCAGGTCGGCACCCGCGAGCTTGGAGATTTTTTATGCCGCCAGCCCCACCATGACCATCAGCCCCCCACGTGCTCAAGGCCATGGCCTTTGACCCGCTCAAGGACATGACCCCGCTGGCCACCATCCTCAGTTATGCCAACGTGCTGGTCGTCAACCAGAACCAGCCCTTCAAGACCTTGCCCGAGCTGGTGGCCTTTGCCAAAGCCAATCCGGGCAAACTGGCCTATGGCTCGGCTGGCATGGGCGCATCGAACCACCTGAGTGGCGAGCTGTTTGCGCGCCGTGCGGGCATCAGCATGACCCATGTGCCCTACAAGGGCAATGCCCCGGCCATGACCGACGTGATCGGCGGGCAAATCCAGATGATGTTTGACATCGTGGGCGGTGCCAAGGGCCACATCGACGGCGGCAAGGTGAGGCCCCTGGCCGTGACCTCCAAAGACCGCAACCCGGCCTTGCCGCAGCTGCCCAGCATGACCGAGTTGGGCATCCGTGATTACGACGTGGGTGGCTGGTACGGCCTGTATGGCCCGCTGGGCATGAGTGCAGAAGTGAGCCAGAGGATCACCGCTGCGACGGCCCGCGCCTTGCAAGACCCCGAGCTGAACAAGCGCTGGGTGGACCAGGGCTACGTGATTTGGAATGCCAAACCCGCCGACCTGGCCGAGCGCATGCGCCGCGAACACGCGCTGTGGGCCGAGGTGACCAAAGGCATGACCTTCGAATAAAACATGTCTTTGCATTTGACCGCACCCCACACCCGCATTCACCAGCTGTTTGACGAACGCGTCGCACAGGCCCCTGCGCACCCCTTTTTGTATTTGACGCAAGGGATGATGACGCTGGGTCAGTTGGCCCAGCAGGTGGACCTGCTGGAAGACGAGCTGTGCAAAGCGGGTGTGCGTGTGGGTGACCGGGTGTTGGTCGCCGCCGAAAATTGCCCCGAGCATGTGGCATTGGTGCTCGCCTGCAGCCGTGTGGGGGCCTGGGCCTGCGGCGTCAATGCCCGCATGACGGCATCCGAAGTGGCAGCATTTGCTGACAAAGCGGATGCCCGTGTGCTGTATTTCACGGTGGGCGTGTCCGAGGCGGCGCGCCAGCACGCGGCGCAATACGACACCCAGGCCAGCGTGCTGCCCGGCTTGCAGCGCACGCTCGTCAGGCCGCAAGCCACAGCGCAAACCGGTGAGCTGGCTGAGCAGGTCGCTGCGATCATCTTCACGTCGGGCACCACCGGACAGCCCAAGGGCGTGATGCTCACGCACGCCGGGCTGTTGCAATTCGCCCGGGTGTCGGCGCAGTCGCGACAGCTTGGGGCCTCGGACCGGTCTTACGCCTATTTGCCCATGACGCACATCTTCGGTCTGGGCACGGTGCTCATGGCTTCGCTGCACGCGGGCTCGGGCCTGCTCATGCGCAGCCAGTTCGACCCGGCCGATGTGTTCCACGCGCTGGCCCACCATGGCCTCACGCAGCTGCAAGGCCCGCCCGCCATGTTCACCCGCTTGCTGGGCTGGCTGGATGGTCAAGGCATAAGGCAGCCGGTTGCACCAGATTTGCGCTATGTCTACACAGGCGCTGCACCGCTCGACCTCAGCGTCAAGCAGGCGATTGAAGCGCGCTTTGGCAAACCCCTGCACCACGGTTATGGCCTGTCGGAATACGCAGGAGCTTTGACCCTGTGCCGCCTGAACGAACAGCGCGCCGACACCAGCGCGGGCTACTTGGTTGAAGGCGCTGAACTGCGCATCATGGGCCCCGATGGGCAAGACCTGCCTGCAGGCGAGACGGGCGAAATCTGGATGCGTGGCGTGGGCCTGATGCCCGGTTATTTCCGCGACCCCGAGATCACTGCACAGGTCATCAAGTCCGGTGGCTGGTACGCCAGTGGCGATCTGGGCCGACAAGATGCCGACGGCGCTTTGCAGGTGGTGGGTCGCTCAAGAGATGATCATCCGCTCCGGCTTCAACGTCTACCCCGGCGAGGTCGAGGCGGTGTTCCTGGCCTGGCCCGGTGTGCAAAAAGTGGCGGTGGCCGGGCGCAAAGCGGCCGATGGCAACGAGGACATTTTGGCCTTCATCGAAGCCAAGCCTGGCGCGCAGTTGGACCTGCAGGCCCTGAAGGCCCATGCCCATGAACACCTGTCGCCCTACAAGCGGCCCACGGCGCTGGTGCTGGTGCCCGAGATGCCCATGACCCTGAGTGGCAAAGTGCTCAAGCGCGAGTTGGTTGAACAATGGAGCGCCGCGCAAACTGGCAGCGCCTGAGAGCTCTTCTTGACTGACAAATGCGGACTTTGACAAACACAGACGACCCCTTGGCCCCGACTCGGCGAAGATCGACACCATGAACACCTCCACCACCTTAGACGCGACCCAAGTCGCGCACCTGCGCAGCTGGGAAGGCCGCAGTGAAACATTGAGCGATGAGATCGTGGCCGCCCCGTTGCGTGGCCAAAGTGCCTTGCTGGACCGCGATGACGCCCGCCAAACCGCAGGCAGCGACGTGCCCCCGCTGTGGCATTGGCTGTACTTTTGCCGCAAGCCCCACAAATGCCAGATCGGCCCGACGGCCA
>JACDQO010000065.1 GCA_015657605.1 Limnohabitans sp.
AGATCCTCGCATGCTCAGCAGCCGCGCTGAGCGTACGGCACGGGGTTGGCGACTCAATGGCCACAAATGGTTCGCCACTTCAGCCTCAGTGGCTGATTTCGCCATCGTCATGGCACGTACCGAAATCGGCCCCTCGCTTTTTTTGGTCGATGTCCAGCAGCCAGGCTTTGATATCGTACGAGACGTCCCCACGGTCGAGCCCTTTGACTTGGGCGGTCACGCCGAGATTCGTCTGCAAGACTGTGAAGTGCCTGCCGATGCGTTGCTGGGTGAAGAAGGAAAAGGCCTTGAACACGCGCAGCTGCGGCTAGAGGGCGCCCGCCTGTTTCACTGCATGCGTCTGATCGGTCTGTCCTCGCGCGCCATGAGCTTGGCGCAGCAATATGCTCTCGAACGTCAATCACACGGTGCCCGGGTATCCGAGCACCAAATGGTGCAAGCCATGGTGGCCGATGCGCACATCGAGTTGCATGCTGCACGCCTGATGACTCTGGACACCGCTCAAAGGCTCGATGCAGGTGAATCGATTCGACACCATTCGGCCATGACCAAAGTCTTCGTGTCAGAGGCCGTTAACCGCGTGGCTGATTCAGCTGTACAGATCACAGGTGCTCTGGGTATTTCTGAAGATTGGCCACTGTCCATGATCCAGCGACTGTTGCGCCCATTCCGTATTTACGACGGGGCCTCCGAAGTTCACCGATCCGCCATTGCACGGCGCGTGTTCCACCAAGGTCTGGAAGCATGAGATCCATCTGAAGCACATGTCAAAAATAGATGCCTATATTTGAAAATTTGGGCCAGACAAAAATCCACCATCCTTAAGAAGAACATAAAAAAGACATGTCCACTGCCCAATTCGACCTCTTGCGCATGTTCAGCGCCCGCAGCATCGCCGTCATTGGTGCCTCCACCACGGGCAGCAAACCCAGTGGACAGCCTTTGCTGCACCTGCGTAATCTGGGCTATGAGGGCCAGGTCTACCCAATCAACCCGCGCTACACAGAAGTTTTTGGCTGGCCGTGTTTTCCGGACGTGGCTGCGTTGCCCGAAGTGCCCGATGTGGCGCTGATCGCAGTGAGCGCCGATCAGGTCATCGCCCAACTGGAAGCTTGTGGTCGCAAAGGCATCTGTCAGGTCATCGTGATCACTCCGGCTTTGCCGAGATGGGTGGTGAGGGTGTGGCTGCCCAGCAAGCACTGGTCGATATGGCCAATCGGTATGGCATCGCCATGATGGGGCCCAATTGCCAAGGCATGATCAGCGTGGGTCAGGGTTTCAGCTTGGGATTTGGTGCGCCCTATGGGCTGCGGTACCGAAAAGGGCTCATCAGCATGAGCTCACAAAGTGGTGCCTGGGGCAACACCGTGCTGATGCTGGCCAACGATTCTGGACTGGGTTTCCAGCACTACCAATCTACCGGTAATGAAGCCCAGACCACCAGTCTCGACCTGGTGCAAGCTTGGGCAGACGATCCGCAGACTGGCATGGTGGTGTCGTATGTCGAAGGCTTTAAGGACGCCCACCGCATCGTTGATGTAGGTCGTCATATTTTGCGGGCCGGTAAACCTTGGTTGCTGTGGAAGGTGGGCACTTCCGAGGCCGGTGCACGCGCTGCCGCCTCCCATACTGCCAATTTGGGCGGGGACGCTGCGCTGTATCAGGCTGCATTTGCTCAAGCTGGGGCCATCGAGGTCACGGATGTTCAAGACCTGGCTGACCGCGCACTGGCACTGCTGTCGCCACGCCAGCCCACTGGACCTCGTGTCGCGGTGGTCACGCTTTCGGGTGGAGCGGGCGTGCTGCTGGCCGACCACTGCGCACCCGCAGGCTTGGTGCTGCCGCCTCTGTCAGAGACAACCTTGGAGGCGTTAAGACAAGTGCTGCCGCCCTATGCCGGACTGCACAACCCGATCGATGTGACGGGCAACATCATCGCGCAAGAAGACAAGCTGATCACCTCCCTGCGTCTGATCGTGAACGATCCTGCGGTAGACATGATGGCCGTGTGCCTGGCAGCTGTCTCCGGGCCGGTGGGTATCAGGCTGGCCCAATGGGTGGCCGAGGTGGCTCAGGCAACCGACAAGCCGGTGCTGGTGTCCTGGACCGCCGACACCGCCACCACACAAGCCGGATATGACGCGTTGCTGGAAGCGGGTGTGCCGCGCTATGACACTCCTGTTCGCTGTGCCACCGGTATGGGAGCCATGTGGCAATTTGTCGCTGCCTGCAGTCGCGAAGCCGAGCGTGCGCGGGAGCCGATGCTCAACTGCTCTCGCCCGTTGCGGCGCCAGCAACTGGCCACTGCCCACAAGGACCTGACCGAATACGAGGCCAAGCAGCTGCTGGCCGACTATGGCCTCCCGGTCACAGCCGAAGCATTGGCACACAGTGCTGACGAGGCCGTGCAGCAGGCTGCTGCCATCGGTTTTCCAGTAGCCTTGAAAGTGGTCTCACCCGACATTGCACACAAGACCGAAGCGGGGGGGTGTGCGCATCGGCCTTAGCGATGCCCATGCCGTGCGCCAAGCTTACGATGAGATCCTTCTCAATGCGCAGAATCATGCGCCACACGCCACCATCGACGGGTTGCTGGTGCAAGCCATGGTCCCTGGCGGGGTCGAGGTGATCTTGGGGGGTCACGAACGATCCGCTGTTTGGGCTGGCCATCATGTTCGGTCTGGGCGGCATCTATGCAGAGGTACTGCGTGACGTGAGCTTCAGGATGTTGCCCATCACCCGCAATGAAGCCGAGGCCATGGTGCGCGAGATCCGTACCTTCGCCTTGCTGGATGGTGCACGCGGTCAGCCCAAGGCCGATGTCGATGCGCTGGTGGACACCATCCTGAAGCTGGCGGCATTGGCACAAGATTTGGGCGAACACATCTCCGGCATCGACATCAACCCCTTATTCGTCAAACCGGCTGGTCAAGGTGTGGTGGCGGCCGATGCGCTGATCCAGATCAAGCGCTGAACATCGGCCTACGACCAGCCACGCCAACACCCGCCCAGGGTGATCAGTGCACCTGCGTCCATCCGCATGCATCGAACGGGCTGGGTTTGTCGTACAGGTGACGAAAAAGCTGTCACCCACGTGCCATTCACAGGGTTTTTGGCGTTGTCAGAGTGGTTCAGTTTGACTACGCTAAAAACATGAATGCACATTCACAAAATCAATTAACCCCAAACGGCGGTCACTGGCGGCCATGGCCAAGCCTCTGGTGCTGTGGGGCTACCCCTTGCTCGAGGATTGCGAACCTGCCAAGTGCAAAGCAATCCAAAAGCCACACCCGCATTCGGCCGCGGCCCTTTCGGGATGTTCCACGGCAGTGACAGACCCTGGACACACGAAGACCGAGACATCGTCACACCCTCGTGCGATCTGTTGTATTACAACGCTTGGATCTGGATCGGAGCTTCCCCGGTTCGACTGCACATCCCTCCGAACCATGGCCGGTATTACGTGGTGCAACTGATGGATGCTTGGAGCGAAAACTTCCACAACGTGGGTCTGCGCAACACGCCAGCCGAAGGTGCGGATTGGTGGCTGATTCACACCGAGGACCCGATGCCAGCGGGAATTGATCCAGCGCGCGTGGTGCGCTGCCCCACTCGCTTGGTCTGGCTGCTGGGGCGCGCGCTGGTGGGGGATCTCTCCGATGTGCCCAAGGCACGCGCATTTGCAGATGGCGTTCAGTTGCAAGGCAGCGGACCTCGCCCTTCATGCGTTAGCCAGTGGCGAGACAGCGGCCATGCCGCCGACGATTTTTTGCCAACCTGCTGCAGGCGGTCGATGAGATCGGGGTACCGAGCAACGCCAGTGACCTGCGTCCACTGATGCGCAGCTTGCGCTTGCCACCAGGTGGGCTGGATGCGCTGGAGCGCAGCAGCCAGCGTGTACGAGAGGGCTTGCGACATGCCTACTCCGAAGGGATACATCTGATCGAACAGCACATCGTTAACTTGACACGAAAGCCCTGGACCTGGAGTCCCCATTTGGGCATCTGGGGCGACAACATCCTGATGCGCGCCACAGTGGCCATGAAGGGGCTGGGCGCGTTAGCGGCCACCGAAACCCTCTATGCACAGGCCGATTTCGACGCCGACAGTGAACCTTTACACGGCCAGCATGGCTACACCTTGCGCTTTGAGGGTGGCCACATGCCGCCGGCAGACGCCTTTTGGTCGGTATCGCTCTATGGCGAAGACCGCTATTTCGCGGCCAATCCGATGGGTCGCTATGCGATTGGGGATCGAACCAAAGGCTTGCGACTCGGTCAAGACAACTCTCTGACGCTTCAAATTCAGCACGAACGCCCCGCCGAAGGCGATGCGAACTGGTTGCCAGCGCCATCAGGACCGTTCTACCTGATTTTGCGCATGTACCACCCGCGCGAAGAGATGCTCAACGGCCGCTATACCCTCCCCCCCGTCCAACGCGTCAAAGAAAGATGACCCCATGAACCGCAACGATCTGGCCAGAGAGGCCATCCTCTACACGCTGCCCTTGTATGAAACAGCACGGATGCAAGCAGCAAGCAGTCCACGCAAAAATACAGAAGGGCTCTTTGCGGACCCGGCGGGTGGTCCCGAATCTAAGCGCCGCTGGGCCAATGTGTTTTCACACACGCGCCAACTGCTCAATGCCAAAGACCGCCGAGTGGTCACACCCAACACTGACACGCTCTACACCAGTACCTGGATCGATCTGTCAGACGGACCTTTGTTGTTGCACACCCCGGACACTGGCGAGCGCTACTACGTGCTAGGGCTGTTGGACTTCTACACCAACCCTTTTGCGCATCTGGGCACCCGCTTGAATGGCAATGCGGCCCACACGTTTTTTCTTCATGGACCTGGCTGGCAAGGCACCCCACCGGCTGGTACGCTGCCCATTGAGTGCGCCACCCCAACGGTGTGGCTGATTGGCCGTATTCTGGCCCTCCCACATGAGGACTTGGCCCCTGTTCACGCACTCCAGGACGCCTTTCGGTTGACCACCCTTCAAGGTGAGCCAGCGGCCCGTATCGTCACATGCAGCCTCCATGGGCAAGACAAGCTGGGCGACGCCGCCACCTTCGTCCAAGTGGTCAATCGACAGCTGGCCATCAACCCACCACCTGCTGATGAAACGTCCGACCTGGCTCGCTTCGCAGTCTTGGGCATCGGAGCGGGTCTGGACTCATCACAGGCCGACTTGCCCTTGTTCCAACAAACCTTGACCGAGATCCTGTCCGAACTGGATGCCCCGGCTTCTTCTGATTTGGAGGGCGGCTGGAATGCCTCGGTCGAAGTCACTGACCACTATGGCCGCGATTGGTTTACCCGAGCCCGCGTGGCCCGTTGCTACATTGGTCTGCTGGGTACGCAGGAAGTCATTTACCAGATGGCGCACCGCGACAGTCAGGGCCGCCCACTGGACGGGCGTCACCGTTACCGCCTGCGGTTCGCACCAGGAGGCTTGCCACAGGTCGATGCCTTCTGGTCGCTGAGCCTATACCGCAAAAGCGATTACCTGTTCGTGAACAACCCGCTGCAGCGCTACGCCATCGGGGACCGCACAGCCGGCTTATGCACCGACCCCGATGGCGGTTTGACGATCTGGCTAGGCCATACGTCACCCCCGCAGACCAGCAACTGGTTGCCCGCACCGGCTGATACTTTTTACGTTGCCCTGCGCCTGTATCTGCCTCGCGAAGTTCACCAGAATGGCCATTACAACTACCCGCTCATCGAGCGGGTCAACGACAGCGCCTGAGGGTCAGGCCTGACCGCAATGCCTGCGCCATGAACCTGACATCCTCAACCAAGGCGTCACTTATGACCACCGACCTTCATCCTGCAACGGCCACTTACCGTCTGATTCTTGACCATGTTCAGGACCACGAAGTTCAGCGGGCTGACCAGGTCTACCTGACCCAGCCTGTGGGTCAAGGCCAAGTGCGTGATTACACTTGGCGCGAAACACTCGATGAGGCACGCCGCATGGCCCGGCACTTGCAGTCGCAAGGCTTCGAGCAGGGCACTCGAATCGGTCTGATCACCAAGAACTGTGCCCATTTCATCATGGCGGAACTGGCCATCTGGCTGGCCGGTGGCACAACGGTGGCCTTGTTCCCGACCGAGTCGGCCGACAACATTCGCTTCGTCCTGGAGCACAGCGAGACACGCCTGCTTTTCGTGGGCAAACTCGACAACTGGGCGCGTCAGCAAACAGGAGTGCCCCAAGGTCTTACCTGCATCGCGCTGCCCCTGTCAGATGCCACAGCAGATCAGCCTGATCTACCCCGCTGGGAAGACATCGTCGCCAGCACCGAAGCATTGAACGGTCGCATTAGGCGCGATTCGAAGGATCTGGCGCTTATTTCTTACACATCCGGATCGACCGGCGAACCCAAGGGAGTCATGCACAGCTTTGGCGGTATCAGCGATGCTTCCGAACGCACCATGGCGTTGATCAACGAGCGCACAGGTGACCCGTCTGAGCACCGCGTCTTGTCGTATTTGCCGCTGTCCCACGTATTCGAACGCTCAAAGATCGCCTGCTGGTCTCTGGTGGCTGGCAATGTGCACGTGTTCTTTTCCGAATCGCTGGTCACGTTTGTGGATGACCTCAAGCGCGCACGGCCCAACTCCTTCATTTCAGTGCCCCGGCTGTGGCTCAAGTTCCAGCATGGTGTCTTCGCCAGAATGCCGGCAGAGCAGCTGGACGCGGCGCTGGCAGACCCTGTCAAAGGCCGAATGGTCGCCAAGCAGGTACTGGCATCGCTCGGTCTGGACGCGGTGGTGTCGGCCGGCAGCGGCTCGGCGCCCATCTCAGCCGAGCTGATTGAGTGGTACCGCAAGCTGGGGCTGGACTTGATGGAAGGCTACGCGATGACCGAAGACTTTGCGTATTCACATGGTTCGCTGCCGCAGTACAGCAAACCGGGGTATGTTGGAGGAGCGCTTCCAGGCGTGCAATCGCGGCTATCACCCGAGGGTGAAATTTTGGTCAAGTCGCCTGGCTGCATGGTCGGATACTACAAACGTCCTGACCTGACGGCCGAAGCCTTCACCGATGACGGCTATTTCCGCACTGGCGATTGCGGACATTTCGAGCCCAATGGCATGCTCAAACTCACTGGACGGATCAAGGAGCTGTTCAAGACGACGAAAGGCAAATATGTGGCACCTGCACCGATCGAAAGCCGATTAAACAACCACCCAATGATCGAACTCAGCATGGTGTGCGGCACCGGTCAGAGCGCTGCATGCGCCTTGGTTCAGCTTTCAGAGCAGCACCAGACACAGCGCCAGGACCCTGCGATGCGAGAACAGATCGAACTCGAGCTGGCGCGGCTGATGGAGGACGTCAATGCGACACTGAGCGATCACGAACAGCTGCGCTTGATGGTGGTGATGAACGAGCCATGGACCATTGACAATGGTTGCCTAACGGCCACGCTGAAAATCAAGCGCAACGCCATCGAGGCCAGCGTCCAGCAACGTCTGTACGGCTGGTACGCACAACCGGATCAGGTCCTCTGGGCCTGACAAATCGAAGGGCCTACTCAGGCAGCTGAAAACTGCTAATAGGTGGCAAAGGCTCCAGCACAGCGAAGCCACGGTCAAAGGTGTCGAGCAGCATCAGGAATTCCTCAAAAATTTCCCGCGGGCCTTGCAGCTGTATGCGCCCGCTGTCCAGCGCATCTGCAAAACTCAGCTGCTCGAGAGAAATGTCATCGAGTGTCGCGCGGCTCAGGCGCAATTGGACATCCACTTTGTCAACAGGTTCTTCGCAGGCATGGCGCAACACACCATTCGACAGTGTCAACACATGGCTGGCGTCTGGTTCGCTGAAAAGCCAATGCATCACCAGGCGATGCCGCGCTGCGCGAGGTCCGTTCAGGCGCATGGCCAAATAATCAAAATAATGCGACAGGGGCAGCGCACGGATCATGTCGCGGCTGGCAGCCATCCCTGATGCCAAGCGCGGCGGCCCTGGCGCAGCTCCCGGGCGCCTTGCAGGTAAGCATTACGCCAGGTGGATGACTCGGTCTGATAACCCAGTTGTTCCATGGCTTGGGCGCACAGTCGGCGCGCTTCGGCGCAAGACGGATCCACCCACACAATCCGGGCACAGACATCGGCCACCCAACGGTATTCACCCGCAGCCAAGTCGGCACGTACCTTGCTCAATACGACGTCCACGCCGCCCATGTAATCGATGGTCTTGCGCGCCTGTGCTTCACGCGGCAACGGGTCCAGGAATGCCGGGTGGCCTTCATAGGCACCCAGGTAGCGCTGGTACACGGCCTTCACGTTGTGCTTGAGGTGACCATAAAAGCTGTGTGTTGACCAATCCTGTTGGAGTGCCTCTGGCAAGCGAATGGCTTCGGCGATGTCGCCACCCGTGTGTCCGTGGTTCATCAACCGCAATGTCTGGTCGTGCACGAACTTGTAAAGATCGTGCTGGCGCAACAGATACTCGCCCATGGACTGACTGCCCCAAACTGGCCAATGGTGCTGAGCAATCAGCACATCGCTGTGAGCAGCATACCGTTGGCGTGCACCTACCAAATAGCTCGCCCAGGCACGGGCATCGCGCACCTCGGCACCGCGTAGGGGCAGCAGGTTGTGAAAGTTGTGGCTGGTGATTTCGGCCATGTTGAGCACACGCAGGCCAGGGTGGTGGATGATCATCTCGGCTGGGGCTTCAGCCCCAGGTGTCAACTCAAACACACATTCGATGCCATCCACCTCGAAGCTTTCCACCGGTTGGGTGATCAGCCGATTGGGTGCAATCAGTGTGACGTCCCAGCTGAGACCGCCTTGCCCAATCCCGCATCCACCTGACCAAGCTCACCGCGAGGTAACAATGCGCCGTACTGAAACAAGGCACGCCGTGTCATGGCATTGCCTGCCATCACGGTTTCGCTGATGGCGTCATCCATGAAGCCCACAGGTGCAATCACCTGAACTCGGCCGGCTAGGACATCGGCCTCGTCGATGACGCCACGCACGCCGCCAAAATGGTCCACATGGCTGTGTGTATAAACCACCGCCACCACCGGCCGTTGTGGCCGGTGGTGGTGATACAAGGCCAACGCCGCAGCCGCCACCTGGGTCGACGTGAGCGGGTCAATGATGATCAGTCCGGTGTCACCTTCCAGAATGGTCATGTTGGCCAGATCCATGCCGCGAACTTGGTAAACACGGTCACAGACCTTGAACAAGCCGGTGACCATATTGAGGCGGGCATGTCGCCACAGACCGGGGTGCACACTGTCGGGCGCCTGGTCATGGGCCAGGAAACCATAGGCCTGCAGGTTCCAGACCGGGCGGCCGTTGGGGCGCAGAACACCTTCGGGCGGCAAGGGTGCGACCAGTCCCCGACGCGCATCGTCAAACGCACGGTCATCGTGCAAGGGCAAATGCAGCCGCTGGGCGGCTTGGCAGGCACGGGTGTGCATCGAGGCCGGTTGAGGATCTTCTGTCGCCAGGCTTTTTTCAGGTTTAAGAGCAGTTGTGTCAGAGGTCATGCGTTGAAGCGACTACAAGTCGTGCTGGGTGACGAAGTTTGGCCATTAAAAATAGATACGAATCAGGCCCTTGGCGAACCGTTTGCGATCGCATGATGAGCGAGCCGATTGGAATCAAACACATGGTTTTCCCTTGGTTCTTAAAGCTGGTGCTTGACAAGTGCTGCCAGGCGGAATTATTGTGAACCTGAATTCATGTTCTGTATTTTGCTTTTGAAAGCCGCACTTGTCCACCCTTCCATTGACTGCCTCTGCAACCTCTAGAAAACCAGCTTCAAACATGGAGAAAAAAACCATAGAGGCTGTCATCAAGGCCTTTCCAGCCAAGCAACAAAGGTCCGAGCAAACCCACGAAAAATTGCTGCAGTCAGGTCTCGATTTGTTGCGCGATGGGGTTTTTGATGACATTTCCATTGCGCAAATTGCGGCCCGAGCAGGATGCGCTGTGGGTTCCTTTTATCTGAGATTTCGCAACAAAGAGGCTTTTTTCAAATTTCTCATTGAAAGCATCAGCGAAACCTTAGAAGCAGACCTGCACGCCAATCTCACCCCAGAAAGCATCAAAGAACTCAACCTGGCACAAACGGTACGTCACTGTGTAGACCATTACGTGGAGACCAACCGACAGTACGAAAGCATCATTCGTGCGGCAGTGCAATACAGCATCAATGACAGCGATGACTGGCAACCCGTAAGGGACAACGGGCTAAAGCTGCACGATCACTACATTGAATTGATCCTCAGTAAATCAAGAAAATCAAACCAAGAAGAAGTCCGACAACAACTGATCGTCAGCTTACAAATCATCAGTGGACATTTGGTCAACAGCATTACCCACCCGATCAACCGCTTACCCCTGCATGACCCCAACCTCAGCTATTGGCTTTATGAAGTGGTCATGCACTGCTTAAAGGTCAAGCCGCCAGTACCCGCCATGTCGCAGCAAAAAAAGGGGCATTTGCGGACTGCATCCCCAGTGAAAAAGCCATAACCAAAAGGAGCAAATAAATTGAAAGCCGCCGTATTTCATGGCCCAGGTCAGCCCATGACTATCGAGAGCATCGAGATCGAAAAACCCAAACGCAACGAGGTGTTGGTGCGCACCCGTGTCAGCGGCCTGTGCCACAGCGACTTGCATTTCATCGAGGGCAAATACCCGACACCCGTGCCCGCCGTACTCGGCCATGAAGCCGCTGGGGTGGTCGAAGCGGTGGGTGAAGACGTCACCCACGTCAAGCCTGGTGACCATGTGGTCACCTGCTTGTCGGTGTTCTGTGGCCATTGTGAGTATTGCGTGACGGGTCACCAAACCATCTGCAGCAACACCGCAGTCAAAATGCCTCCCGGCGTGGCCAAACGCCTGCGCTGGAAGGGGGAACACCTCAATCAGTACCTCAACCTCTCCACTTTTGCTGAGCAAATGCTGGTGCACGAGAACGCGGTCGTCAAAATTCGAGAAGATATGCCCCTGGACCTGGCGGCTTTGCTGGGCTGTGGCGTTCTCACGGGTTATGGCTCGGTGGTGCACAGCGCACAACTGGAGTCTGGCACCACAGTGGCTGTGCTTGGTTGCGGCGGCGTAGGCCTGTCCACCATTCATGCGGCGCATCTGGCTGGCGCAGCCCGGATCATTGCCATCGACATCGACCCCGCCAAGCTGGAGATGGCCAGGATATTTGGAGCCACAGATGGCATAGATGCTAAAGACCCGGACATGGTCGCCAAGATCATCGAGATGACCCAAGGCGGCGTGCATTACGCATTCGAGTGCATAGGTCTGAAGACCACGACCGAAGCTTCATTTGCCATGCTGCGTCCTCGCGGTTTGTCCACCATTGTGGGCATGATTCCGCTGGGCACCAAAATTGAGCTGCACGGCTTTGACTTTCTGCGTGAGCGTCGCATCCAAGGCACGATGATGGGCTCTAACCACTTCCGACTAGACATCCCCCGCTTGGTGGAATTTCACATGCAGGGCCGGATGAAACTCGACCAGTTGGTTTCGAACCGACTCAATCTGGAGCAAATCAACGACGGTTTTTCCGCTCTGCAGCGAGGTGGTATCGCTCGCAATGTGATCGTTTTCGATTGATGGAGCGCCCCATGAAACGATTGCAAAACAAAGTCGCGTGATCACGGCGCCTGCTCGGGCATTGGCTTGGCCACCACCGAGCTGTTTCTTTCAGAAGGCGCCCAAGTGGTGGCAGCGGACGTGCAGGACGAGGTGGGACAGCAACTGCAAGAGAAGTATGCAGGTCAGCTGCTCTTTGCGCATTGCGATGTGACCCAGCTCGATGAGTTACGCGCCGCCATCGACTGTGCCGCCGAACATTTTGGTGGTCTTGACATCCTGTTCAGCAATGCGGGTCGCATCGGCACCATGGGCGGCGTTCAGGCTTTTAACGCCGAGGCTTGGGACAACACCCAAAACCTTTTGCTGCGATCTGTCGCGGCAGGCGCGAGCTACGCAGTGCCCCACATGATCAAACGGGGCGCAGGCGCCATCGTGAACACATCGTCCATTTCGGCCTTGCAGGCTGGCTACGCCCCGCTGGCCTATTCGGTGGCCAAAGCGGGCGTTCTGCATTACACACGGGTGGCAGCGGCCGAACTCTGCGCCTTGAACATCCGCATCAACGCGGTGGTGCCGGGCTTCATTGCCACGCGCATCTTCGGCGGCCTGTTTGGCATGGACCAACAGGCCTCGCAAGACCTGGCCAAACGTGTGAGTGATCACAGCAGCAGCGCCAATCCGATTGGCCGTGCCGGTCAGCCGCAAGACATTGCAGAGGCCGTCCTGTATCTGTCTAGTGATGCCGCGCGGTTTGTCACTGGCACCCACATCACCGTGGATGGGGGGATCACCATCGGCCCCCGACACAGTTGGGACCCCCAAACAACCAGCCCCATGAGCCAAGCACTCGGCGTGTCACGCGAGCAAATCGAAGCCATGCGCAAGTCAGCCGATTCCTGAATTTTGATTTTTCCAGAAAGATTTTTGTCCATGCCCCAAGTTCATTTCATCAGCTTTGACGGTATTCGCCGCAGCGTTGAGACCCAAATTGGCGAGAACCTGATGCGCGCTGCCACCGATAACGCCGTGCCTGGCATCGATGGGGATTGCGGCGGCCAGTGCGCTTGCGCAACTTGTCACGTGTTCGTATCTACGCCCTGGGCAGAGCGTCTGCCCATCATGCGTACCAATGAGAACGATATTTTGGAATTCACCAACGAGCGCCGGGAATCTTCCCGTCTGGCCTGCCAGATCGTCATGACCGCCGAGCTCGACGGTATCGAAGTCCATATGCCCGAAGGCCAGCACTGAAGCTGTCGATGAAGCGAAAGAAAAAACATGAAACTGTCACAAGCCGAAATTCAGGCTTCAGCCCGCGCCGAAGCCTTTGCCATGCCGATCGAGCAGATCGACCCCGGAACACCAGCTTATTTTTGAGAACGACACCGTTGGTCATTATTTCGAACGCCTTCGACGTGACGACCCTGTCCACCACTGCAACAGCGCTTTGTACGGACCGTATTGGTCGGTGACACGTTTCCAGGACATCATGCAGGTGGACACCAACCACGGCATCTACTCTTCAGACTGGACAAATGGTGGCATTGCCATCACCGAACCACCACCGGGTGAAGCGAAGTTGCAGATGTTCATCGCCATGGACCCTCCGCGCCATGACGTGCAACGCAAGGCCGTTCAGCCCATCGTAGCGCCGGGCAACCTGGCCAACATGCAGAACCTCATCCGGGAGCGGACCTGCAAAGTTCTCGACGGCTTGCCTCGTGGCGAGACCTTCAACTGGGTAGAGCATGTGTCTATCGAGCTCACCACTTTGATGCTGGCGACTCTTTTTGATTTTCCGATCGAGGACCGTCACCTGTTGACGCACTGGTCAGATGTGGCCACCGCCAACAAGGATGTGGACCCCAACGCGCCAACGCGTGAAGAACGCCTGGCTGAATTGCAAAAGATGGCGGCTTATTTCACCCGCCTGTGGAATGAACGCGTCAACTCAAGTCCAGGATCCGACCTGATTTCCATGATGGCCCACAACCCGGAAACCCGGAACATGTCTCCGCAGGAATTCATGGGCAATCTGGTGTTGCTGATCGTGGGTGGCAACGACACCACTCGCAACTCGATGACCGGAGGCCTGCTGGCCCTGCACAACAACCCGGCCGAATGGGACAAGCTGCGAAACAATCCAGCCTTGGTGGACAACATGGTCTCGGAAATCATTCGCTGGCAGACACCGCTGGCCCACATGCGCCGCACAGCCTTGCAAGACACAGAACTGGGCGGCAAACAGATCAAAAAGGCGACAAGGTGGTGATGTGGTACCTCTCGGGCAACCGCGACGAGGAAGCCATTCCCAACGCGAGCCAGTTCATCATTGATCGGCCACGTGCACGCCAACACTTGTCTTTTGGCTTTGGCATCCACCGCTGTGTGGGGAACCGCTTGGCAGAGATGCAACTGCGGATCCTGTGGGAAGAAATTCACAAGCGCTTTCCCGTCATTGAAGTCGTGGCCGACCCGGTGCGAGTGCGTTCGCCCTTTGTGCGTGGCTTCACCGAACTCATGGTGCGCATACCCACATGAACGAGGCGCCTGACATGAAGCCGTTGCCCGAGCAATTGGATGTGCTGATCATCGGCGCCGGTATTTCTGGCGTCGGTGCTGCCTGCCACCTGCAGCAACAGTGCTCGGACAAGCGTTTTGCGTTAGTCGAGGCCCAGGCCAGTTTCGGCGGCACATGGCGGACTCACAACTATCCCGGCATTCGCTCCGACAGCGATCTTTTCACCTTTGGCTACCGATTCAAGCCGTGGCGCGGCAACCCGATCGCCAGTGGCGATCAGATCTTGAACTACATGAACGAGGTCATCGACGAATACGACTTGGCTGCGCGGATCCATTACCGACACCGTGTGACCTCGGCCCGGTGGTCTTCTGTCGACGCCCGCTGGCATGTCGAGATCCTGCAAACGCCACAAGAAGGCAAGCCTGTCATCCGCCAAGTGCGTTGTCAGTTTTTATGGATGTGCCAGGGTTACTACAGTCACGCCGCGGGTTACACGCCGGAATGGTCCGGTATGAATGACTTTGCCGGTCGCATCGTCCACCCGCAACAATGGCCGAGAGGCCTCGACCTGACCGGTCAGCGTGTGGTGGTGATCGGTTCTGGCGCGACCGCCGCAACACTGGTACCTTCCCTGGCGGGCCGCTGTGCGCATGTGACCATGCTGCAGCGATCACCCACTTGGTTTGCAACTGGGCGCAACGCCAATGAACTGGCCGACACGCTTCGCGCACTGGACATACCGCACGAATGGACCCATGAAATCGTGCGCCGCAAAGTGCTTTTTGACCAAGCCCACATCCAGCGGCGATGTATCCAAGAGCCCGAGACTGTGGCGGCTGAACTGCTCGCCGCAGCCAGAGAGGCACTCGGCCCCGAACACGCACACTTGGTCGATGTCCATTTCAAGCCGACCTATCGTCCATGGCAACAGCGTTTGGCCTTTGTGCCCGATGGCGACCTTTTTAAAGCGATACGTCATGGGCAGGCCAGTATTCAAACAGGTTCGATTGAGCGCTTCGTGCCAGAAGGCATTCGCCTGAGCAACAGTGAGACTGTGCCCGCCGATGTGATTGTGACTGCCACAGGTTTTAACCTGAACGTATTGGGTGACATTGATTTCCAGATCGATGGCAAGCCGCTGGACTTTGCGGGCAGCGTCACTTGGCGCGGCGCCATGTTCACAGGCTTGCCCAATTTATTGTGGGTGTTCGGCTATTTCCGTGCCAGTTGGACGCTGCGCGCCGACTTGCTGGCCGACTTTTTCTGCAAGCTTGTGAAGCACATGGACCAACACGAATTACGCAGTGTGGTGCCAGCGCTTCGACCTGAAGACCAAGACATGACCTTGAGCCCCTGGGTGCGGCCCGACAACTTCAATCCCGGCTACCTGGCCCGAGGCATGCATCAGTTGCCACGCCAAGGTGATCGTGCACCCTGGTTGCACCTGCAAGACTATTCGACCGACAAGAACGATCTTCCAGTGGCCGCACTCGATGACGGCTCTTTGATTTTTAACTGAGTTTTTCTCAACCCACCTAGAAAATTTTGACCACCACAACCAGGAGACACTTCATGACCCATGCACTGACACGCCGCCAGACCCTGCAAGCGTTGGGGGCCAGCTTGCTGCCGATGCCGCTGATTGCAGCCGCGCAAGCCGCTTTTCCAAACAAGCCCGTTCGAATCATCGTGCCGCTGCCTGCCAGCGGTGCAGCCGACGTGTCGGTGCGCATCTTGACAGAATTCATGCAACAGCCTCTGGGCCAAAGCCTCGTGGTGGAGAACCGACCCGGTGGGATTTACCAAATCGGCATTCAGGCCATCACCAGCGCTCCAGCGGACGGTTACACCCTGATTCACCTCAATGCAACCATGTGTGCCGTACAGGCTTCACTCAAACGCTTTGACATGCTCAAACAACTCATTCCCGTGGGGTTGATGGGCTCAACAGATGCCATGCTTGCATTGCCAAC
>JACDQO010000066.1 GCA_015657605.1 Limnohabitans sp.
CTGGTGCTGCGCGAGATCGCTGACGAGCTGGGCATGCACGAGTCCACCATCAGCCGCGTGACCACCGCCAAATACATGTCCACGCCGCAAGGCACCTTTGAGTTGAAGTATTTCTTTGGCTCGGGCCTGGGCACCGACAGCGGCAGCGCGGCGTCGAGCACCGCGGTGCGGGCGCTCATCAAGCAGTTTGTCGCTGCCGAAAAACCCGCCAAACCCCTGTCGGACAACCAGATCTCCGAGATGCTGAAAGAGCAAGGCATCGACTGCGCCCGACGCACGGTGGCCAAGTACCGCGAAGCCCTGAAGATCGCGCCCGCCAACCTGCGCAAAACCCTTTGAGAAACGCTTCCCTGTGAATTCTTTGAATCTGTTCATGCCTTGCGCCGCAGGCGTTGAGGGCTTTTTGGCCGACGAAGTGCACGCCATCACGGGCCTGACGGGCCACGACCTGCTCACAGGCCGTGGCGGCGTGATGGCCCGCGCCTCCTGGCGCGATGCCATGCGCATCAACCTGCACAGCCGCCTGACCCAGCGCGTGCTGGTGCAGCTGTCGGTGACCGACTACCGCAACGAAAACGACCTGTACAACGCCGCCAGCGAAGTGGCCTGGGAAATCTGGTTCACGCCCAAGCAAACTTTCAAGATCGACATCACGGCGCAGCACAGCCCACTGACCAGCCTGAACTTTGCGGCCCTCAAAATCAAAGACGCGGTAGCCGACCGCTTTCGCGCCAAGCGCGGCGAGCGCCCCAACGTGGACACCACCTGGCCCGACGTGCGCATCTACGCCCACCTGACGCCCGAAACGGCCACGCTCTACATCGACACCTCGGGCGAGCCTTTGTTCAAGCGCGGCTGGCGCACCGACAAGGGCGACGCACCTTTGAAGGAAACCCTGGCCGCCGCCATGATCGCGGCCAGTGGCTGGGACGCCACCGTGCCCTTGTACGACCCCTGCTGCGGCAGCGGCACCATCCCGATCGAAGCGGCGCAAATCGCCTGCGGCATCGCACCCGGTTTGCAACGTCGCTTTGGCTTTGAAAAATTGCTGCCCTTCCAGAACCATGTGTGGCAAGGCCTGATCGAAGAAGCCCGTGACCTGGAACACGAACCCACCGCGCCGGTTTTTGGCAGCGATGTGGCCTTTCGCATGGTCGACTTTGCCGAGCGCAACGCCGAACGCGCAGGCGTGTCGGGCGTGATCGAGTTTCGGGGCGGCGATGCGCTGCAACGCATGCCGCCCAGCGAGACACCTGGCGTCATGCTGCTCAACCCGCCTTATGGCGAGCGCATTGCCGCAGCGGGTGTGGCCGGGCGCGGGCGCGACAGCTTCCAGCCGGGTGCTCTTTCGGATGCACGTGCCAGCTCCCGCGCCGCCGCCCCAAGCCACCACCGCGAAACTGCTCAGACCGACGACGGCGGCGACTTTTTTGCCCAACTGGCCAGTCACTGGAAGAAAAACTACAGCGGCTGGAGCGCCTGGATGCTCACGCCCGACCTGAAACTGCCCAGCAAAATGCGCCTGAAAGAATCGCGCCGCGTGCCCATGTGGAACGGCCCCATCGAATGCCGCCTCTTCCGCTTTGACATGATCAAGGGCAGCTTGAAGCGCACACCGACAGACGCCCCAGCAGACCCAACCGGGGATGCCGGAACGCCTGCCCCATGAGTGTGGGTGCGAGTGAGAGCACCCCAGTGCGCCGCGTGCTGGACACCAACATCGTGCTCGATCTTTGGGTGTTTGACGAACCCAAGGCGACCGACTTGCGCACCAGTGTAGAGACCGGGAACACGCACTGGCTGGCCACCGCCGCCATGCGCGAAGAGCTGGCCCGCGTGCTGGCTTACCCGCAAATCGTCAAGCGACTCACGCACCGCCAACTGCCCGCCAGCGCCGTGCTGGGCCATTTTGATCAGTACGCACAGCTGCACGCGGATGCCCCCAAAGCCCCCTACGCCTGCAAAGACGCCGACGACCAAAAATTCATCGACTTGGCCGTACAGCACAGCGCCGCCTTGCACAGCAAAGACGCGCAAGTGCTCTGCATGAAAAAGCGCCTGGAGCGCTGTGGCGTGGCGCTGAACCCGGTCACTACAATCCCCGCCTGACCACAGGAACACACCATGAACACGACCGCTGGCTTGGAAGCCGAAGACTTTGACACCCTGGACAACATCTTGGACGACCTGCGCGAGCGCTTTGAAGAGACGCCGCAGTGGGAGTTTTGTGAGGGCTTCATGGCTGCGCTGGTGTGCTGCCGCCGCGCCATTCCCGACAGCGAGTGGCTGCCCATGCTGCTGGGGGTGGACGAAGGTGATGATGGCGGCAGTTTTGCCGACGACGGCCAGCGCCAGCAGTTCATGGCTTTGTGGCAACGTCGTTTTGACGAGATCAAGCTCGCACTCGACACCCCGGTGGAAGCACTGGACGACGACAAGGCCTATGCACCCGAAGTGATGGACGTGCGCGGCGCGATTGCGTCATTGCCGCCCGAAGAGCGCGAAGAAATCGCAGACAGCGAGATCCCGTCGTTTGCGCAGGTCTGGGCGCTGGGCTTCATGTTTGCGGTAGAAAACTGGCCAGAAGAATGGGCCACGCCCAAGGACAAGGAAGCGGCCAAATGGTACGACCTGTCGCTTGAAGCCGTCGTGGCCCTGACCGAAGACGACACCGATGTGCCCACCTTGTCAGCACTGTCGGAAGACGGCCCGCCCAGCGTGAGCGAAAACCGCCTGAACGCCTATGGCGAAGCGCTGTGGGCGGTGTACGACCTGCGCGAGATCTGGCGCAACATCGGCCCGCGTGTAGCACAAGTGATCAAGGAAGCCACACCCGGGCGCAACGATGTTTGCAGTTGCGGCAGCGGGAAAAAGTACAAGAAGTGCTGCGGGGCCTGAGGCCACCGCAGATCACCACCCATCGCGCACAGGGTGCGCTCCTACGGAGGCTCAGCCCTCAAACCATCCACTTTGCCAAGGCTTCGCTGGTGGCTTCGGGCAGCTCTTCCGGGATGAAGTGGCCTGAAGACATGAGCTGACCACTGGCTCGGCCCGCGCATTGCGCCTGCCACAGCTCGATCGGCTTGAACATGCGGTTGACCACACCACGATCGCCCCACAGCACCAGGGTGTCGCAGGCGATTTTGTCGCCGCGCGCGCGGCCCTCAGCGTCGTGTTGCAGGTCAATGCCTGCACTGGCGCGGTAGTCTTCGGCCGCGCTGTGGATCGCAGCGGACCAGCCCTTGGCATTCAGCGCTGGGTTGCAAAATGTGCGTTCGTATTCGGCCAAAGCTTCGGGCTCGATGAAACCCAGCCCCAAGCTGCCCCAACCGCCCAGCTTGGCATGCAAATAGGCTTTCGGGTTGCCGCCGATCATGAACTCCGGCAGCGGCGCGGGTTGCGTCAGGTGGAACCAGTGGTAGTAGGCCTGTGCAAAGGCAAAGTACGGGTCGGCCACCGGGCCGGTGACCTCAGGTGTTTTGCCCCAAAG
>JACDQO010000067.1 GCA_015657605.1 Limnohabitans sp.
CCCTGAAGTCAAAGCAGCCAAGCCACGCAAAGCCTCAACATCCAAGGCGCTTGCAGCCCCCGAACCCACGCCAGCGCCAGCCGCACCCAAAGCCCCTGTGGCGGCCAAACCGCCCAAAGCCAAACGCAAACCGGCACCCAAAACAGCCGCCCGAAAACCCCGGAACACCAGCGCCGTCAAGCCCCCTGAGCCGATACCCGCCTCATTGCCTGCGGCGCCCGTCTTGCCGGTTTGGGAACAAGACAACCCTGTCAAAGCCCGCATTGAAGAACTCAAAGCCCTCAACGCTCAGTTGTCAGAACAACTTCAGCGTCTTCCCATCACCCGAACCCTGCGAGGAGCCACGCCATGAGCGAAGCCAACTTCACCCCCACTGAGCCCGTTTTGGTGGAGACCCCCATCACCGAGCCTGTTGAGCCTATTGAGCCGGTGCTGATGGACAAACCCGTTGCGCCCCCTGCACCCCCTCCAGCCCCCGCCCCCACTGCCAAACGCCCCCCAAGCAGAAGCTGCAACGGGTCAAGCGACACCAACAGCCAGCGCCGTGGATGAAAGGGCTTACCAGCAGTACCAAGCATTGGCGCAGGTGGTGCTTGACTCAGCCCACATCGCGACCAAGTCGGCCACCGCTGCTGCAGCGGCCAGCCGCGACATGCACGCCGCCACTGGTGAGTTCCGGGCATTGACCGAAACGGGTCACAAAAAAGCCTTGATTCTTTTGGGCGCAACGGGCGGTTTGCTGATCATTTGCCTGATTTTCTTTTTGACCATGGGCGTTCGCATGAACAGCCGCATCAACCAACTCGACAGCATGATGCTGGCCGTCGGCAAGCGGGTGGTCGACCTCAATGCCGGACTGGAATCGCTCGATGTGATCAACAAAAGCATCGAGTCACTGACAGCTCAACAAGTGGAGCAGGCCAAAACCCAAGGACAACTGGAAACCCGCATCAACGAAGCCCTTAAAAAGTCTGAAACCATGGTTCAAGGCGTGCCGGGTGAAACCGCCAAACAAGTGGCGGCCACCAGCGACAACTTGCTCAAACAAGTGCAGGGCATCAACAGCAAATTACAGACCCAAGCCGGAGCTGTGCAAGCGCTGGGCAGCGAGGTCAAAGCTTTGAAAGGCGCCGTGGGCAACGTCGACAAATTGAACCGCGAGGTCGAAGCCCTGGTGACTTTGCAAAAAGAGCGCTACCTGGAGACTCTGCAGAAAACCAACAGCACACAAACACGTGAAAAAGCGGTTCAGTTCCCCCGCGTTGCGCCCCCTAAGCCCGCCGATCCAGCCACTGCCTCAGGCCCTCAAAGCAGCTCTACCGGGCCCAAATAAACCATGAAAAACGGGGTTGATGCTTCACTGGATGCACACGGCGATGTATGTCAAAACAAACACGCCGTCAGGTGGAATCTTGCGCCAGTAACCCATTTCATTGACCGTGGCCACCACCTGGCCCGTCATCTTGGGGCCCGCATAACTGGTCATTTGACCGACGCGGTGCATTTTGTATTCACAGTCGTATTCGTTCAGGTAGCGACGAGATCTGACCCCATCGCATCTGCCGTTTTCAAATCTTGCATCTCCCACACTTTGCGAATCCGGTCGGCTTTTTCGATGCTGTTGCGGTTGACAAAAAGAGTCACCTCTGGGGTTTCACCAATGCGCGTCCAGGCCATGGCCGCCTGTGGCCCCATAGCCGAC
>JACDQO010000010.1 GCA_015657605.1 Limnohabitans sp.
CCCCAATGTGTCTGAACCTAGGGAAACTCCTGATCAAATGTCCTATGCATAAGACCTGAATGTCCTATTGACAGGACAATGGGACTGTTTGACCATCAAGGTCATGGATGCCCATCTGCCTTTGCCCAAGTACCACCAGATCTATCTGGTGCTGCGCGAGCAATTGCGGGAAGGTCGTTTTGACCACGGTTTGCCGGGCGAGATGGCCTTGATGGGTCAGTTTGGTGTGGCGCGTGTCACGGTGCGCCGGGCCTTGTCGCAGCTGGCCGAAGAGGGCCTGATTCAGCGCGAGCCCGGGCGCGGCACACGGCCCATTGCGGCGCGTGCGCAAGAGGTGCAGATGCAAGCCTCGACCATGGCCACAGGCCAGCAGGCACGTCTGACGGGATTGCTGGAGAACCTGGTCACCATGGGCATGCGCACCAAGGTGAAAGTGCTCAGCGTAGAACGCATGCGGGCCCCTGTGGACGTGGCCGCTGCACTCAAGCTGCACAGCGCCGAACTGGTGCAAAAAGCCGAGCGCGTGCGCAGCACGCCCGAGGGCCCCCTGTCGCACATCACCACCTGGGTGCCCGACTCGATTTCGACGGGCTTTGGCAAGCGTGAACTGGCGCAAAAACCCATTTTGGTGTTGCTCGAAGAATCGGGCGTCAAGGTGGGCCGGGCCGAGCAAACCATTTCGGCCCGTCTGGCCGATGTGGGCATGGCCCAGCATTTGGATGTTTCTGTCGGATCGGCCTTGCTGGCGGTGCGGCGTTTGATTTATGACGAGGACGACCGTCCCGTCCAATGGCTGCATGGCTTGTACCGACCGGACCGGTACGAATACCAGATGCAGTTATCCCGCGTTGGCAGCATAGACGCCAAGGTGTGGGTAAGCCAAGAGCTGTCCGCCAACTTTCATTGACCTACTTAAAGGATGTTCTCATGACCTCACGTCGCACTTTCATGGGCCAGTCCGCTGCTGCGGCCTCGGCGCTCGCTTTTCCGTTGGTGGGGGGCGCTCAGCCCAAAACCATCAAAGTGGGTGTTCTGCACCCGGTCACAGGCGCATTGGCTTATTCGGGCCAGCAGTGCCGCTTGGGCGCGATGATGGCCATCGAAGACATCAACAAAGCCGGCGGCATCAAGTCATTGGGCGGTGCCAAGATTGAAGCCATGCTGGGTGATGCGCAGTCCAACCCCCAAGCGGGTGCAGCCGAAATTGAGAAGATGAACGAAGCGGGTGTCAGTGCCGTGGTGGGGGCATTTGCCTCGGCCATTTGCTTGGCCACCACGCAAGCGGCTGCCAAATACAACCTGCCCCATGTGGTGGATGTGGGCGTGGCCGATCAGATCGTCGAGCGCGGCTTGAAAAACACCTTCCGCTTTGGTCCCGGTTACAGGAAATGCGCCGAAGTGGCCGTGTCCAGCCTGCACGTTTTGAACACCGCCGCAGGCAAGCCCGCCCGCACCGTGATGATCGTGCACGAAGAGTCGCTGTTCGGCACAGGCACCGCCAACTTGCTGGCCAAAGAGCTGCCCGGCTATGGTTACGAAGTCAAAGAAATCATCAAACACGCCAACCCTACGCGTGACTTCAATAACATCGCGCTGCGCATCAAGCAAGTCAACCCCGACATCCTGATCCCGGCCAACTACTACAACGAATACGCTTTGTTGGTGCGCACCTTGCAGCAGCAAAAAATCACACCCAAAGCCATTTACTCGGTGCTGGGTGGTGCAGCGTCAAGCTACAAGTTCGTCAAGGAGTTTCCTGATGCGGCCAATGGCATCATCGACTGCAACCACTGGTTCAATCCACGTGACAAGCGCTCGGCCGAGTTGCGCAAACGCGTGGAAGCACAGGGTCAGTTCTTCAGCTACGAAGTGTTCATGACCTACACCGCCATGAGCTTGCTGGCCGATGCGATCGAACGCGCCAAGTCCACCGACCGCGCCGCCATCATCGACGCACTGGCTTCCAGCAAGTTCGCCAACCACATCATGCCCTACGGCCCCACGCAGTTTGTCAATGGCCAGAACATGGGTGCACAGCCTTTGATGACCCAGGTCCACAAAGGCGACATCAAGGTGATCGTGCCGCGCGACTACCGCGAGATTGAGCCGATTTTCCCGCTCAAGGGCTGAACTGCGCTGACCTGAAAGACCCCGATGCTGGACTTCAACATCCTGTTTCCTTCGATGCTCAACGGCATCACCACAGGTGCCGTTTACGCACTCATTGCGCTGGGCTTGACGCTGATTTACGGCGTTTTGCACATCATCAATTTTGCGCATGGCGCGTCTTTGATGGTGGCGCTGTATGGCGTGTACATGTTGAAGCAACACTTCGGGGTCGATCCCTACCTGGCCCTGCCCATCATGGTGCCTGCCATGTTTGTGCTGGGCTATGCGCTGCAACGAGGTGTCATCAACCGCGCCAGCCACGGCAAGGACGAAAACATTTTGTTGGTCACGCTGGGCCTCTCGATCGTGCTCGAAAACCTGGCGTTGTTGTTTTTCAAATCCGACACCCGCACCATTGAAACGGCCTACACCTTGACCACCGTCGAGATCGGTCCCGCCTTCATCGCGTTGCCCAAGCTGGTGTCCTTTGCCGGTGCCTTGGTCGTGTCGGCTGTGCTCTTGTTGATCGTGCAAAAAACTGATTTGGGCCGCGCCATCCGCGCTGTCTCCAAAGAAAAACAAGGCGCACGTTTGATGGGCATCGATGTGGACCATGTGTATGCCATGTGTTTTGGTTTGGGCCTGGCCAGTCTGGGCGCTGCGGCCTGCTTTTTGATGCCGGCTTATTACGTGAACCCGCAGGTGGGCAACGGCTTTGTGCTGGTGGCCTTCACCATCGTGGTTCTGGGCGGCATGGGCAGTTTTGCCGGGGCTTTGCTCGGTGGTTTGCTCATTGGTGTGGTCGAGTCGCTGGGCGGTTTGCTGCTGGGTGAGTCGTTGGGCCAGGTGGGTATTTTTGTGATTTTCATTGCGGTGCTTTTGCTCAGGCCGCAAGGATTTTTTGGAGCGAAGGCATGAAAGACTTTCGCAACATCGCGCTGTTTGTGGTGCTGGTGGGGGCGGTGCCCTTGTTCACCGATTCGGGCGTGATGCTCAACTTCGTCATGACGTCTTTGTACGCGTGTCTGTTGTCACAGGCGTGGAACGTGCTGGGTGGTTTTGGCGGTCAGTTTTCCTTTGGCCATGCCCTGTTTTTTGGCACGGGCGCTTACGTTCAGGCCATCGCGCAAATGCAGTGGGGACTGAGCCCCTGGGTGGCTTTACCGCTGGCCATGGTGTTTGCGGCGGGTGTGGGAGCCTTTGTGGGCGCAGCCTCGTTCCGTTATGGCCTCAAGGGCTCTTATTTCGCGCTGGTCACGCTGGCCTTTGCGGAGGTATTCCGTATTTTGGCCACCTCGGTGCCCTTTACCGGGGCAGGTGTGGGCATGATGCTACCGCTCAAAGAGTCGACTGCGAACATGCAGTTTGGCAGCCGCGCCGGTTTCATCTGGCTCATGCTGGGCTTGGTCACGCTGGCGCTGTGCATCACCGCTTGGCTGCGCCACTCTCGGTTTGGCGCTTACTTGCAGGCGGTGCGCGACAACGAAGACGCGGCCCGCGCCATTGGCGTGAACCCCTTCAGCGTCAAGCTGATCGCCACCGTGTTGTCGGGCGGCTTGATGGGCGCAGGCGGCGCGTTTTATGTGCAGGTGTTCCAGTACATCGACCCGGGCATCGCCTTTGGGGCGCACACCTCGGTCGAAGCCTTGGTGGGCGCGATTGTGGGCGGCATGGGTACGCTGTGGGGGCCACTGCTGGGCGCGGTCAGTTTGCACATCTTGGCCGATGTCACGCGCAATTTGTTTGGCCAGTTGCCGGGCATCAACATGGTCATTTATGGCGTGGTGCTGATCGTGATCGTGATGTTCTTGCCGCGCGGCATCGCGGGGCTGGGCACCATCACGCCGTTGCAATGGTTGCGCGGCAGCAAGTCGGATGGAGACAAATCATGAGCACGCTGCTGCAGATCGAGGGCGTGGGCAAGTCCTTTGGCGGCTTGAAGGCCGTGCAAAACGTGAGCCTGTCGGTGACCGAAGGGCGTCTGAGCGCCTTGATCGGCCCCAACGGTGCAGGCAAAACCACTTTGTCGCGCTCATGTCTGGATTCCTGATCCCCGACGCAGGCAAGGTCGTATTCGACGGGCAAGACATCACCGGCCAGCCGCCGCATCTGAACGCCCGCATGGGCCTGACGCGTACTTTCCAGATCGTGCAGCCCTTTGCGGCGCAAACGGTGCGTGAAAACATCGCGGTGGGGGCGCATTTGCATTTGCCGCGCCGCGCGCAGGCCCTTGAATTTGCCGAATCGGTGGCCCAACAAGTTGGCCTGAGCCCACAGCTGGACAAGCTGGCCAGCGACCTGACGGTGGCCGGCCGCAAACGCTTGGAGCTGGCCCGTGCACTGGCCACACGCCCACGCTTGCTGCTGCTCGACGAGGTGCTGGCAGGCCTGAACCCGCAAGAAATTGCCGAGATGATCCCGGTGGTGCAAGGCATTGCCCAAAGCGGCGTGACGGTCCTGATGATTGAACATGTCATGCAAGCGGTGATGAGCCTGGCACAAGAGGTCTGGGTGCTGGCGCAAGGCCAACTGATTGCCCAAGGCACGCC
The DNA here is from genome assembly GCA_015657605.1 of Limnohabitans sp. GTDB lineage: Bacteria > Pseudomonadota > Gammaproteobacteria > Burkholderiales > Burkholderiaceae_C > Limnohabitans_A. The sequence continues at coordinate 4,659 of JACDQO010000010.1, forward strand.
CGCCGAGGTGACCCGCAACCAAGCCGTTGTGGAGGCCTATTTGGGTCATGGCACGGCGGAGCGTTTGCAAAAGAGCGCGGCTCAAAGCCAATCAGCCCCCATTGCACAGGAGTCCACGGTATGAGCGCCCTCTTGAATGTCCAAGGCATCAAGTCAGGCTACGGCGTGGTCGAAGTCTTGCGCGGTGTCGATTTGCATGTGATGCCGGGTGAGTTGGTGGCGCTGCTGGGCAGCAACGGTGCAGGCAAGACCACGCTCAATTTGACCCTGAGCGGTTTGGTGGCCACCCGCGCTGGACAGGTGCAGTTTGACGGGCATGACATCACCGGTTTGCATTCACGCCAAGTGGTGGTTCGTGGCCTGATTCAGGTACCCGAAGGCCGCAAGGTGTTTCCCAATTTGAGCGTTCACGAAAACCTCGAGCTGGGTGCCTTCACCCGCGGGCGAGAGCGCCGGGTGCAGAACCTGGAGAAGGTCTACGACACCTTTCCGCGCCTCAAAGAGCGCGTCAGCCAGTTGGCCGGCACCTTGAGTGGTGGTGAACAGCAAATGTTGGCCATTGGCCGGGGATTGATGGCCGAGCCGCGTTTGCTGATTTTGGATGAGCCATCTCTGGGCTTATCGCCGTTGTTGGTCGAAGAGTTGTTTGGTCTCATCTCTCAACTGCGCAGCACTGGCCTGTCGATCTTGTTGGTGGAACAAAACGTGGGCCAATCCCTGGACATTGCGGACCGTGCGTATGTGATGGAAAACGGTCAAATTCGCTTCAGTGGAACACCTGGCGAATTGTTGGCCAGCGACACCCTCAGGCAGGCTTACTTGGGCATGTGACCGATGGTCAAAACCCTGTGATCCCCCTCGCTGTTCAGCCTCAATCTCTTCAACCTCCACTTTTTCAAAGGAGTTTTCATGCCAATAAGTCCCATGATTTCTCGCCGTTTATGGACCTTGGGTGCGGCCTTGGCCTTTGCGGCTTGTGCGCAAGCCCAGTCGCAACCGCCCATCCGAATTTTGGTGGGCGCTCCGGCTGGCGGCACGACCGACACCATGGCGCGCACGCTGGCTCAGGTGTTGGGTCCGCAGTTGGGCCGAACGGTGGTGGTGGAAAACCGCCCTGGAGCAGGCGGCAACTTGGCTGCAGATGCCGTGGCCAAAGCAGCACCGGACGGCAACACGCTGCTCATGAGTTTCACCAGCCACGCGATCAACGCCTCTTTGTACCCCAGCTTGCCCTTTGACCCGGTGAAGGACTTCACGCCCTTGACCATGGTGTCAACTTCGCCTTCTGTGCTGGTGGCGCACCCTAAAGTTCCTGCCAACAACGTCAAGGAGTTGATTGCATTGGCCAAGTCCAAGCCTGGACAACTGAACTTCGCCATTGGCGCTTTGGGATCGTCGCTGCACATGGCTGGCGATGCCTTCAAGATGCAGTCGGGCGTGTTCATTGTCAATATCCCTTATCGCGGTACTGCCCCAGCGGTCCAAGATGTCTTGGCCGGTCAAGTGGATTTGATGTTCGCAGCCGTGGGCAATGTACAAACGCACATCAAGGCCGGTAAGCTCAAGGCGCTGGGCGTCACCAGTGCCAAACGTTTGCCAGCTTACCCAGAGGTGCAAGCCATTGCTGAAAGTTTGCCCGGGTACGAATCGAGCGCTTGGTTTGGTTTGTTCGGTCCCGGCCGCATGAGCCCTGAATTGACCAAGCGTTTGGCCGATGCAGCGCGAGCCGCTGTGCAGTCGCCCGAGGTCAAGCGCCGCATTGAAAACGAAGGGGCTACGCCCGTGGGCAACAGCCCCGAAGAGTTTGCCCGCTTTGTTGACAGCGAAATTGTGCGTTGGCGGGCTGTGGTTCAGTATGCAGGAGCCAAGCCTGAATGAGCCAACACCCTGCGCAAACATTGGCTCAAAAGCTGATCGCCCGTGCAGCCGGGCGAAGCCATGTGGCGGTCGGTGAGTTGGTCACCTGCAAGGTCGATCTGGCCATGTTCCATGACTCGTCTGGACCTCGTCGCTTGAAGCCCATGCTGGACGAACTGGGCGCTGAGATTTGGGACAAAAACAAAGTCGTTTTGGTGCTCGACCATTATGTGCCTGCCCAAGACGCGGATGCCCAAAAGATCATCCAAATCACCCGGGACACCGCTAAAACCTGGCAACTGCCGCACGTCATCGACAGCGAGGGCATTTGCCATGTGGTGCTGCCTGAGCGGGGCCATCTGAAGCCTGGCATGTTGTGTGTGGGTGGAGATTCGCACTCGCCCACTGGCGGTGCGTTTGGCTGCTACATGTTTGGCATCGGTGCCACCGAAATGCTGGGTGTGTGTGCGACGGGTCAAATTTGGCTGCAGGTGCCACGCACCTTGCGGATGCACTGGTCGGGCCGATTGCAATCGGGCGTGTCGGCCAAAGACATGATGCTGCACATGGTGGGGCGTTTTGGCATGAACGGCGGTCAATACCAAGCGGTCGAATTTGCCGGTCCTGCGGTCCAGGCGCTGTCGATGGCCGAGCGCATGACGCTGTCCAATATGAGCGCCGAGATGGGTGCGCAAGTTGGTTTGATTGCGGCCGACGACACCACCTTGCAATACCTGCGCGGCGTGGGCGTGAGCGATGCTGATTTGGCGAATGCCGAACAGTGGTGCTCCGACGAAGACGCTGATTTTGAGGACTACCGGTTTGACGCAGCGGCCCTGAGTCCCCAAGTGGCGGCTCCGCACAGCCCTGCCAACACAAGGGATGTCGGCGCATTCGCTGATGTGCTGCCCAACATCGCTTACATCGGTGCCTGCACGGGCGCCAAACTCGATGACCTGCGCGCCGCAGCCTCGGTGCTCAAAGGCAAGCAAGTGGCCCAGGGTGTGCAGCTGATGGTGGCCCCTGCCAGTGCCCGTGAACAAGCTCAGGCCACGCAAGAAGGTGTGATGCAAACCTTGCTGGACGCCGGGGCCACGGTGTTGCCCAACAGCTGCGGCGCGTGTGCGGGCTACGGTGCCACTTTTCCTGAAGGCTCTACGGTGATCTCGACCACCGCGCGCAACTTCAAAGGCCGCATGGGTCCTGCCAGTGTGAACGTGTATTTGGCCTCGCCCTACACGGTCGCGGCTTCTGCTTTGCGCGGTCGCATCACCGATGCTCGCGAGGTGCTGGCATGACGCAGCGCGCATTTGACAACGCCAGGGTGTGGCGCCTGGGTGCTGACGTGGACACCGATGCCTTGGCCCCTGGTGCTTACATGAAGCACGGTCTGGATGCCATTGCCCAGCACTGCCTGGAGGCGGTGCGAAGCGACTTTGCCCCCGGCGTACGCGAGGGCGATGTGATCGTGGCTGGTGCCAACTTTGGCATCGGCTCTTCGCGTGAGCAGGCCGCCGGTGTGCTGCGGCACCTGGGCTTGGCGGCGGTGATTGCGCCTTCCTACAGCGGCCTTTATTTTCGCAATGCTTTCAACTTGGGGCTGTTGCTTTTGACTTGCCCGCAAGCCGATCAAGTCGAAGCAGACGAACGCATTGCGGTGCGGTTTGATGGCGACAGGCCTGTGGTGATGCGCGCCTGTGGTCAGCGTCTGGACTGCGCTCCGATTCCTGATTTTTTAATGGACATGGTCGATGCAGGCGGCTTGTTGCCCCTGCTCCGAAGAAGAAAGCCCGCATGAACCCGATCGATTCTCTTTCTCCTGCCGCGACAGCCATGGACCCCGTGACCCTGGCCGTGCTCCGCGGTCGCTTGGAGCAAATCGCCGACGAGATGGACGCGACGCTTTACCGCAGTGCCTTCAACCCGATCATTGCCGAGGCGCACGACGCCTGCCACGGCTTGTACGACGCCATCACCGGCGACACCCTGATCCAGGGCAAGTCCGGTCTGCCCGTGTTTGTGGGCGCCATGGCTTTTGCCGTGCGGGCGGCCATGCGCGTGGCGGCTGAGCGCGGCGGCATGCAGCCGGGCGATGTGTGGCTGTTCAACGATCCGTATGAGGGCGGCACCCACGCCAACGACTTCAAGCTGGTCAAGCCTTGTTTTCGCAACGGGCAGCTGTATTGCTTTTTGGCGTCGGCTGCGCATTGGCACGACGTGGGCGGTGCGGTGCCTGGCAATTACAACCCGGCGGCGACCGAGTGCTGGCAAGAAGCGGTACAGATTCCACCCGTGCGCATTTTGCGCAGCGGCGTGCTCGATGAAGACGTGCTGGCCATTTTGCGCGCCAACACCCGCCTGCCCGACAGCCTGTGGGGCGACCTGAACGGCCAGCTGGCCGCGCTCGAATTGGGCGCACGTCGCCTCGACGGCTTGCTCGACGAATACGGCGATGCCAAAGTGGCGAAGGCCTTGGTGGAGCTGCGCACCCGCGCTGTGCGCTTGATGCGTTCACACATTGGCAGTTTGCCCGATGGTCGTTACAGCTTTGAAGATGTGCTGGACAACGACGGTGTGAAAGACGAGCTGCTCACCATTGCGCTCGACATGACCGTGGCTGGCGATCGGCTGACGCTGGACTTTTCGCGCACCTCGGCGCAATGCGCCGGGCCGGTCAACATATCACGCGCTACAGCGGTGGCCGCTTGTTATGTGGCCTTGAAGCATGTGTTCCCCGATGTGCCCGCCAACGCGGGTGTGCTGGATGCGGTGGACTTTGTGATCCCCGACGGCCTGGTCATCAGCGCTTCGCGCCCGCGCCCTGTGGGTGGCTATACCGAAACGATTTTGCGCATGATCGATGTGATCTTCAGCGCCACGGCCTTGGCCGATCCGCAGCGGGCGGTGGCCCATGCCTACGGCACCATCAACGCCTTGTCGATTGCCGGTCACCGCACCGACGACAAGCGCAAGGGTCAGCGTTGGGTGATGTTCAGTTTCTTTGGCGGCGGGCACGGCGGCCATTCGGATGGCGATGGTTTGTCACACGGCAATGCGCCGATCTCGACGGCCACGATTCCGCCGATGGAGATTTTGGAAGCGGCCTACCCGGTGCGCTTTACGCAGTGGGCCTTGCGCCCCGGCTCGGGCGGCGATGGCCAGCACCGGGGTGGCTTGGGTGCGATTTACGAAATTGAATTGCTCGAAGACAGTGCCGAGGCTTTCATTTTTGGCGAGCGTGGCAAGTCTGCGCCCAAGGGCATTCATGGGGGCCAGCCTGCGCTGCCCAATGTGTTTGAGTACTGCCAAAACGGCGAGTGGAAAACACCACCCATGGTGTCCAAGATGCTGGGCATCCACTTGAAAAAGGCGACCGCGTGCGCCTGCAAACGCCCGGTGGCGGTGGTTGGGGATCGCCAGATGAGCGCTCGGCGCAAGACCGTGCCAAAGACAGCGCACTGGGTTACACCAAGGAACAAGCATGAGCGAGGCAGCAGTGAATCAGCCGCATTGGGTGGTGGGTGTGGACGTGGGCGGTACCTTCACCGACCTGTTTGTGCTGGACGAAAAAACCGGCCAGGCCCGCATCGTGAAAGTGCCGTCGACTCGGGGCGAAGAAGCCCGGGGCTTCATGAACGGGATCGCCAAGGTCACCGGCAACACGGGGGCCGATGGCGCTAAAGAGATCGCCACCATCGTGCATGGCACCACCGTGGGCACCAACGCTTTGCTGGAGCGCAAGATTGCCCGCACCGGCATCATCACCACACGCGGGTTCCGCGACGTGTTGGAGATGCGCCGCCGCGACCGCCCGCAAACCTGGGGCCTGCGCGGCAGCTACACGCCCGTGGTGCCAAGGGCTTGGCGTTTGGAAGTGGACGAGCGCGTATTGGCCGATGGGCAGTTGCACACGCCTGTGAATTTGGACCAAGTACGCGAACAAGCCCGCGCCCTGCTGGCCGAGGGCTGCGAGGCCGTGTGTGTGTTCTTTGTCCACGCCTATGCCAACCCCGGCAACGAACAAGCCGCTGTGGCGGCTGTGCGCGAGATCTGGCCCAACAGCTATGTGACGGCAGCCAGCGAAGTGCTGCCCGAGATCCGCGAGTTTGAGCGCTGCTCCACAGCCACCTTGAACGCCGCTTTGCAGCCTGTGGTGGGCAGTTATTTGCAGCGCCTCGATGGCGACCTGCGTGCCCAAGGCTTTGGTGGTGAGTTGCTCATTGTGCAAAGCAATGGTGGCGTCATGTCGCGCCAGACCGCTTGTGATGTGCCGGTGCGCACCGCGCTGTCTGGCCCGGCAGCGGGCGTGATGGCCTGCGCCGAAATTGCCCGTGCGTCGGGTTTTGAGAACGTCATCACCGGCGACATCGGCGGCACGTCGTTTGACGTGTCTTTGGTGGCCGGAGGCGAAGCGGCATTGGCCGCACAAACGTCGATCGAATTTGGCTTGGTGGTGCGCTCGCCCATGATCCAGATCGAGACCATCGGTGCCGGTGGCGGCTCGATCGCCTCGGTCGATGCGGGTGGCATGCTGCAAGTGGGCCCCGAGTCGGCCGGCAGCATTCCCGGCCCGGCTTGTTACGGGCGCGGCAACACCCGCCCTACCGTGACCGATGCCAACGTGCTGCTGGGCCGCATCGCGGCCGATCGGCCTTTGGGCGGCGGTTTGCTGCAAAAACTCGATTCGGGCTTGTCTGAAACAGCGATTGCCCAGCATGTGGCCGAGCCTTTGGGTTTGACGGCGCTGGCGGCGGCTGAGGCGATTTTGACGGTGGCCAATGCCCGCATGGCGGGTGCGATCCGTGTGGTGTCGATTGAGCGCGGCCACGATCCGCGCCAGTTCGCTTACATGCCCTTCGGTGGCGGCGGCGGCTTGCATGTCTGCGCCATGATGCGGGAGGTGGGCGTGACCACCGGCATCGTGCCGCGTTACCCGGGCGTCACGTCAGCGCTGGGTTGCGTGATGGCCGACATGCGCCACGACGCGGTGCAAACCCTGAACGTGGCTCTGGCCGATGTGGCTTGGCCGGAGTTGTTGCAACGCGTGGATAGCCTGGCCGAGGCCTGCCAAGTGCGCCTCGATTCCGCCGGTGTGAACTTTGTGCGGGTGGACGAAGTCATCAGCTTTGACATGCTCTACATGGGCCAGACCCATACCCTGCAAGTGCCCCTCAAGCGCGAAGCTTTGAACGCGGCAGGATTGCTGGCCGCGTTTGAAGCGGCTTACCAACACGCCTTTGGCCGTGTGCTGCAAGGCCCGGTGATCCGTGTGATGAACTTGCGTTATGCCCGCATTGGGCGGCGCCCCAAGTTCAATTTGGCGGTGCTGGCGCCTCAAGGCGAAGGCCGCACGGCCCCGGTGGGGGAGCAGCAGGTTTATCACCAAGGCCAATGGTGGACGGCGCAGCGCTACGAGCGCCTGAGCCTGCCCGTGGGCACCGTGGTGCAAGGCCCGGCAATTTTGGAGCAGCCCGACACGACTGTGTGGCTGGAGCCCAGCTTTGAAGGTCGTGTGGACAAATTGGGCAACTTGTTGGTGGAGCGCACAGCATGAACTTGAAGAACGCCAAACTGGGAATGGTCATCGTCGACCTGCAAAACGATTTTCTCGCGCCCGACGGCGCTTATGCCCGGGGCAACACCTTGAGCGCCGAGGCGGTGAAGTTGCCCGAGCGCATGGCCCCGGTGGCGCGTGCCATCAAAGCCCATGGCGGTTTGGTGACCGCCAGTTTGTTCACGCTGTGGCCCAACGCGCAGGGCGAGCCCATGATTTCGGCGCACCTCAAAGAGCGTCGCCCGTTTTTGCGCAAGGGCGACTTTGCGCCGGGCAGCCGGGGCCAGGCCAATGTCGATGTGTTGGCGTCACTGGTCGATGTGTCGGTGTTCAAGGTGGCGTATTCGGCCTTCTTCAACACGCAGCTCGACTGGGTACTCAAAAAATCCGGCATCGACACCTTGGTGGTCTGCGGCATCGTGACCAACGGTGGCGTGGCAAGCACGGTGCGCGACGCCCATGTGCGCGACTACCACGCCATTGTGTTGTCGGACGGTTGCGCCGCCTTCAGTGAAGCCGCGCACCAGGCGTCCTTGGCCGACATGGCTTCGGTGGGCGATGTGATGGACAGCGCCACTTTTTTGAAACAACTGGGCTGAGACCATGAGCGCGCCGGTGCCGCAAGTTCTGCCTGCGAGCGAGTTGCAAGCCGAGGACCACACGCCGGTGGTGATCGTGGGAGCAGGCGCTTGTGGCCTCACGGCCGCGCTGGCATTGACCCGCTTGGGTGTGGATTGTGTGGTGCTGGAGCGCGATGCGTTTGCAGCGGGCTCCACCGCTTTGTCATCGGGCTTCATACCGGCCCCGTGTACGCAAGCCCAGCAGGCCCAAGGCATCAGCGACAGCGTGGCGCAGTTTGCGGCTGACATTCAGGCCAAGGCCCACGGCCTAGCCGCACCTCACCTGGTGCAAGCCTATGCCCAAAACATTGGTTCGGCC
>JACDQO010000011.1 GCA_015657605.1 Limnohabitans sp.
GGCCTACTTTGCGCATGATGTTGCGCCGGTGCACCTCCACTGTGCTGGGTGCGATTTGCAGATTTCGCGCAATTTCCTTGGAAGAAAATCCATCGGCAATCAAGCGCAAGACCTGCTCTTCGCGGCTGCCCAAATGGTTTTTCCCAGAGCTGTCACCCGCACGCATCTTGCGCACGGACGCCATCATTTCCGAGGCTGCTGTTTGACACAAATAATGTCGCCCCGAAGCCACCGATCGGATGGCCGACATCAACTCGTCAATGCTGCTGGTCGTCGAGACGTAACCTTTGGCACCCGCATCCAGAACTTCGATGATCGAGTGCCGATGGGTGTCCCCCGAAAAAGCCACCATGTGCGGGCTGATCGGTTGTTGCGCAATTTTTTGCATCAAAGACAAGTCTTGCTGCCCATGGGCGTGCAGTCCCAGCAACAGCACATCGGGCGCCGATTGCGCACAAAGGGCTTGAGTGCTTTCGTCGGTATCGGCCATCCCCAGCAAGTGGATGTCAGGGTGGGTTCGCAAGACGGCGGCAATGCCCTCTGATACCACTTTGTGCTTCGACGACAACAGAACACGTATGGACATGGCAACACTCCTTTGATTGAACCAGCACAGCACCTGCGAAGTCGCACATGGGCGCGTGCGAACAAATGCAGGTACTGGGTTCAATGTAGGCAGCATCCCTGTTTGTGTCTGTTCGCAACAGCACAAACAGCACGCATCTGTGGTTCAGTGAATACCCGAGCCGGAAGGCGGGCGCACACCCAAGCTGGGCCACGCTTGGGCCGCATCGATTTTTTCGGCCATACCCAGTGCATCGGACAAATGCGCGTGCGCATTGAAACTGTGGTGCTTGGACAGCTTGGCGTGGTGCAAAGCGGCCTTGAAAGCCCCCGCCTCGTGGTGGCGAGCGGCCTCCTTGTTGCGCTGGTAAGCATGCAGCAACTCTTCTGCTGCCTGCTTGTAATGCTGGCTCATGTTTTGCACGTACTCGGTTTCATGGTTTTTTGGGTCCTCTGCCATGGGGGCTCCTCTTCTGGGTTGAAATGCAATCGACTGGCTTTACATCAAGCCGTTGTCTTGCATGTAGCGCTGCAAAGACATGCGTCCGGGACATTGCAATTTTTGGTAAATGTGATGTAGGTGCAGCTTGGCAGTGCCCTCACTGATGAAGAGCTGACTGGCGATTTTTTTATTCGGCAAACCCTGGGTCACCATGCGGGCGACCATCAACTCGCGAGGCGTCAAGGGCGTGACGAGCGCAGGCTTTTTTTTCTGCTGCGCCATCAACACAGACATGGTCTTCAGGGTCAGGTCTCGGTCCAGCCATTGGCGGCCTGCATGTACAGCCTGAATGCAAAGTGCCAACTCCTGCCGTGACTTGTCTTTGCCCACCAAGCCCGGCACGCCTTTGTCGATGACGCGCATCACATCTTCAATCGGCGCATCTGTGAACACCACAGGTCGGGTCCGCGGGTGGTGTTGCTGCACGTCCTCCAAGACCGACCAGCCGCTTCGGTTGGCCAGGGAAACATCCATCACCAAAATATTCGGTTGGTGTTTTTTCACGGCAGCCAGCGCATCGTCACCGGTGCTGGCACAGGCCTTGACCACAAACTCGGGGCACGCCTGAAACACCTGCGACAAACCCGCCAGCAGCACCGGCTGGGGATCGGCCAAAACCAGTTCAATGCTCATCTTTTTTTCTTTCTGAAACACCGCACACGCTGCGCTGCGCAACTGTGTACAGGAGCCGTTGACCACGATAGCCCTGCACAGGCCAAAAGAAAATCCTTAAAAACATCAAAATCATTACGTTCAAACCAGTACTGGGCTCCAGCCACAGGCCAGCGCTGCCTGCCCCACCGATCAACGGGCTGAACGCGATCGGCGCTGGGACCGGTGCGAGGCCAACAACTCACAGGCTTGGCGAAAACGCTGCAGCGTGGTTTGAACACGACCCAGCACCGAGTCCGGCGCATACCCCCCAGGCCCCCAATGGCCATAAGACAAACCCGTGAGCAAGTTCATGCCCTCGCCCACCTGGTTGGCCACATAGATGTGAAAGTCACCCCGTGCCACGGCGTGCACCACTTGGGGCGCCAGCATCAAATGCCGGCGGTTGCGCGTCGGCATCAAGACACCTTGCTGGCCATCCAAACCCAGCGATTCACAGCTGCGAAAGTAGCCCTCGATCTTCTCGTTGATGTTGCCCACCGGCAGCAAGTCCCCTTGCTGATTGACCGCACCCGTCACCGCGATCCCTTGTCGCAAAGGCAAGCCCGACAAACTGGACAACAAGGCGTACAACTCAGCGCAAGAGGCCGAATCGCCTTCCACACCGCCGTACTCTTGCTCGAACACCACCGCAGCATTCATGGACAAGGGCGCGATGTGGGCAAACAAGCCCGACAAGTAGCTGTGCAAGATCAGCACCCCTTTGTCATGAATAGGCCCGGACATGTCGACCTCGCGCTCGATGTTGAGCAGGCCCTCGTCGCCCGCGAACGAGCGGGCGGTGACCCGCACAGGCACCCCAAAGCTGTGGTCGCCCTGGTCCATGACGGTCAAGCCATTGACCTGCGCCACCCGTTCGCCACTGACCACCAACAAGCGTTCACCGCTGGCGATGCTGTCTTGGACCCGTGCCTCAAGACCGTCCCGCCGCGCCCGCTGGGCTTGGCTGGCGGCCAGCACATCCCGCGCTTCCACCCGCGCAGCACCTCGTGCCTGGGCCAATGCATGGCTTTCCACCACCAATGCCTGCGTCAAGCCGATGCGGGCGCTTTGGCGCGTTTGGTCACCTGCTTCACGGTGGCTTTCCTCCATGATCCGCGCCACCGCCGCAGCAGAGCAATGCAACAAACCATGGCGATCGCAAATGTGTGCCACCCCCACCGCCATGGCCCGTGCAGTTTGGGGTGTGGCCTTGAAGCTCTCGGCAAAGTCCACCTTGCAAGCAAACCTGCGAACCCATTCAGGGTCGGCTTCTTGCACGGCATCAAAAGCTGCGACCGAAGCGATCAGCACCAGCTTGACATTCACATCCAGCGCCTCACCAATCAGACCTGGA
>JACDQO010000068.1 GCA_015657605.1 Limnohabitans sp.
CAGCAGCCCCCGTGCTCGACACCGCCGCCAGCTCGGTACAAGGCGATCTGAAATACGACACGGTGCTCGATTGGGCAGCATTTGACGTTTGGCTCGCCCGCATCGAACAAGCGCCGCTCACCGCCATCGACACCGAAACCACGTCGCTCGACGCCATGCGCGCCGAGATCGTCGGCATCTCGCTGAGCGTCACGCCGGGTGAAGCGGCTTACATTCCTCTGGCCCACAACGGACCCGGTGCGCCCGAGCAGTTGCCTTTGGCCGAGGTGCTGGCCAAACTCAAGCCCTGGCTAGAAAACCCGGCCCGCTTGAAATTGGGTCAGAACATCAAATACGACCGCCATGTGTTTGCCAACCACGGCATCGAGGTGCAAGGTTATGCCCACGACACCATGCTGGAAAGCTATGTGCTCGAAGTGCACAAGCCGCATGGTCTGAGCAGTCTGGCCGAGCGGCATGTGGGCCGCCGTGGCGTGACCTACGAAGACCTGTGCGGTAAGGGCGCGCACCAGATTCCGTTTGCGCAGGTCGATGTGGACAAAGCGGCGAATTACTCGTGCGAAGACTCGGACCAGTGCCTGGACGTGCACTTGGCGCTGTGGCCGCAGATCGAAGCGCATGCGGGTTTGAGGTACGTCTACGAGCTGGAGATCGCCACCAGCGAAGCGCTGTACCGGATTGAGCGCAACGGCGTGCTGATCGATGCGCCGACTCTGGCCGCGCAAAGCCAAGCGCTGGGCGAGCGCATCGTGCAGCTCGAAACCGAAGCCTACGAGATCGCTGGCCAGCCCTTCAACCTGTCCAGTCCCAAGCAGCTGGGCGAGATCTTTTTTGACAAGCTGGGCCTGCCCGTCATCAAAAAACCGCCACCGGCGCACGCAGCACCGACGAAGAGGTGCTGGAGAAGTTGGCCGAGGACTACCCGCTGCCCGCCCGCATCCTGGAGCACCGAAGCCTGGCCAAGCTCAAAGGCACTTACACCGACAAACTGGCGCAACTGGCTTTGCCGCGCACGGGCCGGGTGCACACGAATTACGCGCAGGCCGTGGCCGTGACCGGTCGCTTGTCGAGCAACGAGCCCAATTTGCAAAACATCCCGGTGCGCACGGCCGAAGGCCGCAAGGTGCGCGAGGCCTTTGTGGCCCCGGCAGGCTGCGTGATTGCGAGTGCCGACTACAGCCAGATCGAGCTGCGCATCATGGCGCACCTGAGCGACGATGCGGCCTTGCTCAAGGCCTTCCACAACGGCCTAGACGTGCACAAAGCCACCGCAGCCGAGGTCTTTGGCGCAACGCCCGACACCGTGAGCAGCGAGCAGCGGCGCTACGCCAAGACCATCAACTTCGGTTTGATCTACGGCATGAGTGCGTTTGGTTTGGCCAAGGCCTTGGGCATCGACAACACCGCCGCCAAGAACTACATCACCCGCTACTTCGAGCGCTTTGCGGGCGTCAAGCACTACATGGATGTCACACGCGAGCAGGCCAAGGCGCTGGGCTATGTGGAGACGGTGTTTGGCCGCCGGCTGATGCTGCCCGAGATCAACAGCCCCAACGGCCCACGCCGCGCAGGGGCCGAGCGCGCCGCGATCAACGCGCCCATGCAGGGCACGGCGGCTGATCTGATCAAGCTGAGCATGGTCGCTGTGCAAAAAGCGCTGGACGAACAAGGCAAGGCCACCAAGGTCATCATGCAGGTGCACGACGAACTGGTTGTTCGAGGTGCCTGAATCAGAGGTGGAATGGGTGCGCACCGAAGTGCCGCGCATCATGGCAGGCGTGGCAAACCTCAAGGTGCCTTTGCTGGCCGAAGTGGGCTTTGGGCCGAACTGGGAGCAGGCGCATTGAGGGTTAAGCGGGCTGCCAAGGCGCGTGCTTGTGCATGATGGCGTCAAACAGCGCGGAGCCTTCAAATGCTGTCAGCCAAGCAAGCAAGGCAGGCCAGGCCTGCGCCGCAAACCAGCCGGGGTCGGTGTGGGCGTATTGCCGCACAAAGGGGGCTATGGCGGCGTCGGCCAGGCCAAAGTGCTCGCCCGCCAAAAAAGCCTGTGCGCGAAGCCGCGCATCCAGCGTGTGCAGCCAAAGCGCCGCCTCATCGCGGTCGGCAGCACCAGTTGCCAATCCAGAACGGTTCGGGTATTTGTAGCGGTCCAGTTGCCGCTTGAATGGCCCGTCGTTGTGCGCGATCAGGGCCAACGCATCGGCCAAGCCCGCATCAGACGCAGGCAGCCAATCCAGCGGGTCGTGCTGGTGCAGGGCCCACAGCATGATGTCCACGCTCTGATCCAGCACTTGGCCACCCATGGTCCCTTGGACATCCGGCAGCCATAACACAGGCACCGTGCCTTTGGGCGACAAGGCCAGCATGTGGGCCGGTTTGTTTTTTAGAACCACTTCGCGGTGCTCCACCGCGATGCCGCTGGTTTGCAGCGCCAAGCGTGCCCGCATGGCGTAGGGGCAGCGGCGAAAGGAGTAGAGAACGGGCAAAGTCGCGGGCATGTCGGCAGTTTAAATCGCCAAGCGCGTGCAAACCCGAGGCAGCTGTGCCAAGATCAGCGTCCTCTTATATCTGGACATGGAGACCCGCCTTGAACAACGACCTGATCAACGATGCCCAAGCCCTTTTGGGAGGCAGGATAGACACCAGTGGCACACCCGCCGTGTGGCCTTGAAAGCTGCATTGGGGGTGGGTTATGCCGCTGCTGCGGCTCCCATCATGGCTCAAACGGC
>JACDQO010000069.1 GCA_015657605.1 Limnohabitans sp.
ATAGAAATCCTGTTTTTGTGGTCATGCCTTCAACTCCTGAAAATGATGGGCAGAATTGTCGCATGCGAAGACCCTTGGCCTTTTTCTGGACACACTGCTTGTTGGCCCTTGGGTTGTGTACCTCCGGGAGCGTCTGGGCTGCCCATGCCTACGCGCAGTTTGGTGATGTGCGTTACCCCGCTGGTTTTTCGCATTTCTCGCACGTCAACCCCGCCGCACCCAAAGGGGGCGCGATTGTTTTGGTGCCGCCCACCCGGCAATCGAGTTTTGACAAGTACAACCCCTTCACCTTGAAGGGGAGTGCCCCGCCGTCCATGCTGGGCATGATGTTTGACACTTTGCTGGTGGGCAATATGGATGAGCCCACCACCTCTTATGGTTTGTTGGCCTTGGAGACGCAAGTCGCGGCTGACCGTTTGTCAGTGACCTTTCAGATTCACCCAGCGGCCCGTTTCCACAATGGCGACCCTGTTTTGGCTGCCGATGTGCGTCATTCATTTGAGCGGCTGACCAGCAAGCAGGCAGCGCCCCAGTACCGCACTTATTTTGGGGAAGTCAAAAAAGCCACGGTGCTGGCCGAAAGAACCATTCGCTTTGATTTTGTCAGGCCCAACAGCGAGTTGCCCTTGATCGTGGGCAGCTTGCCGGTGTTCAGCCACAAGTGGGGGCTGGAAGGTAGTGTGCTCAAACCGCTGGACCAAATGGTCATGGACATCCCTATCGCATCGGGGCCTTACCGCATCGGGCGAGTGCAGTTCGGCAAGGACATCACTTATGAGCGTGACCCCAACTACTGGGCACGTGACTTGAATGTGCGCAGGGGGCAATTCAACTTTGACCACATCACCTACAAAATCTACAAGGACAGCACCGCCCAGCTTGAAGCTTTCAAGGCCGGCGAGTTCGATTACATGCAGTCTTTCATTGCGCGTGAGTGGGCCAGGGCCTTCAAAGGTCGCGCGTTCGATCGGGGTGATTTGATCAAGGCCGAATTGGTGCATGGCAACGCGGGTGACTTTCAGGGCTTTTTGTTCAACACGCGCCGCGACAAGTTCCAAGATGTCCGGGTGCGCCAAGCCATTGCGCTGGCCATGGACTTTGAATGGCTGAACCGGCAACTGTTCTACAACGCCTACAGCCGTGTGCGTGGCTATTTTGTGGCCAGCGATTTCGAGGCCAAGGGTCGTCCTGGCCCCGACGAGTTGACTTTGCTGACACCCTTGCGGTCCAAGCTGCCTGCTGCTGTGTTTGAGCAGGATGTGCCGCAACCACCTGAAACTGCGCTGGATCCGGCCTCGGGCCGCACCCTGCGTGACCATTTGCGTCTGGCGCGTGATTTGCTCAAAGACGCTGGATGGACCTACCGCGATGGCGCTTTGCGCAACGACAAAGGTCAAGCTTTCAGCATCGAATTTTTAGACAGTTCGGGCTCGATGGGGCGCGTGGTCACGCCATTTGCCAAAAACTTGGAAAAGCTGGGCATCAAAGTTCAGTACAAGGTGATCGACTTTGCGCTGCTTCAAAAACGCATGGACGTGTTCGACTTTGACATCGTCAGCAACCGCACCGTGGGCAGCGAAGCGCCCGGCACCGAGTTGCTCGAGCGCTACGGCAGCCGATCGGCCGATGTGGAGGGCTCGGGCAATGTGATCGGCCTGAAAGACCCGGCTGTGGACGCTTTGCTGGACAAGGTGGTGAGTGCCACGTCAAGACCTGAACTGGTGACCAGCCTGCGAGCGCTGGACCGGGTGCTGCGCCATGGCCATTACGTGGTGCCGCATTGGTATGGCGCAGTGCACCGGGTGTCCTGGCGCGCCAAGGCGTTTGCGAGGCCCGCCGACTTGCCCCGTTTTTACCAACCTGAAAAACTGGTCACCACCGTGTGGTGGTCGCCCGATGCAACGCCCTCCACTGCGGCTCAAGCTGGCAAAAAGGCACCCTGACCCATGTTGGCCTACATTTTCAAACGCTTGCTCTTGATGGTCCCCACTTTGTTTGGGGTGTTGCTGATGACCTTTGTGGTGATCCAGTTTGTGCCGGGTGGGCCTGTTGAGCAAATGGTGTCCCAGCTGCAAGGTCGGGACACGGGTGGGGAGGGTGCTGCCGCTGCGGGCAGCGGCTACCGAGGCAGACAAGGCGTGGATGCCGCTCGCATCGCCGAAATCAAAACGCTTTACGGCTTTGACAAGCCACCCACAGAGCGCTTTTGGATGATGCTCAAACAGTTTGCGCAGTTTGATCTGGGCAAAAGTTTTTTCTACCCCAAAGACGTCTGGAGCTTGATCAAGGAGAAGTTGCCGGTGTCCATCAGCTTGGGCTTGTGGACGTTTTTTCTCAGCTATCTGGTTTCTGTGCCTTTGGGCATCGCCAAGGCCGTTCGGGCGGGCACGCGCTTTGACACGCTCACCAGTTTGTTGGTGTTGGTGGGTTACGCGATTCCAGGCTTTGTGCTGGGCGTGGCCTTGCTCGTCATTTTTGGTGGGCAGCTGCAATGGTTTCCGCTGCGCGGACTGACGTCGTCCAACTGGGAACAGCTGAGCTGGGGGCCCAAGGTGGTCGATTATTTGTGGCACATCGCCTTGCCGGTCACGGCCAGTGTCTTGGGCTCATTTGCAGTGATCACCATGCTGACCAAGAACGCATTTTTGGAAGAAATCCGCAAACAGTATGTGCTGACGGCCCGCGCCAAGGGCCTGAGCGAGAACCGGGTGCTGTACCGCCATGTCATGCGCAATGCCTTGATCCCATTGGTCACGGGATTTCCGGCGGCTTTCATTGGCGCGTTTTTCACCGGGTCTTTGCTGATTGAAACCTTGTTCTCCCTCGATGGCTTGGGCTTGCTCAGTTATGAAGCGGTGATCCGTCGTGACTATCCGGTGGTGCTGGGCACCTTGTATTTGTTCACCCTCATTGGCCTGGTGACCAAGCTGATCAGTGACCTGTGTTACCTGTGGGTGGACCCGCGTGTGAAGTTCGACAAATGAGCACATCCACCGCATCCTTTTCCCCCGCGCAAGCCTCACCTTCGGCGCGGGCTTGGCAGCGCTTTCGGCGCAACCGCCTGGGCTTTGGCAGTCTGATCATTTTTGTGACCTTGTTTGTGCTCAGCCTGGGTGCCGAGTTCTTGTCCAACGACAAGCCTTTGGTGGTGCGCTTTGAGGGTCAGTGGTATTTCCCTGTGGTTCAAACCTTGCCTGAAAAAGTCTTTGGCGGAGACTTTGAGACGCCTGCGGATTACCTGGACCCTTTCATTCAGCAGCAACTGAAAAAGATGGCAACTGGGCATTGCAGGCCCCCAATCCGTACCACCACAGCACCCTCGACTATTTCGCCCTTGCCCA
>JACDQO010000070.1 GCA_015657605.1 Limnohabitans sp.
CTACGGCGGGCGAAGTGCTGTGGCAAGGCCAATCGCTTTTGGGCAAGCCGCCCGCCGAGCGCCAACGACTGGGCGTCGCGCGTACCTTTCAGGTGGCACAAACCTTTGAAGCCCTCACGGTGTTGCAAAACATTCAGCTGGTGCTGCGCGGTGCGGCGACATTGGCCTGGTGGGACCGGCTGGACCGCCGCCAGCCCGAGCGGGCACTGCGCCTGGCCGCGCAAGCGGGTTTAGAAACCCAAGTCCAAGCCACCGTGGCCGATCTGCCCTATGGTGCGAAAAAACGCTTGGAGCTGGCCATGGCGCTGGCGGGCTTGCCCGAAGCCGATGCGGATCAGAGTGCCCATACAGCGCCGTCCTTGCTGCTGCTCGACGAACCTGCTGCCGGACTGGCCCTGGCCGAGCGGGCCGACATGATGGCGCTGGTGCGCCAAGTGGCCTCGCAAGGTGTGACGGTGCTCTACACCGAGCACAACATGGACGCCGTATTTGGCGTGGCCGACCGCGTGCTGGTTCTGATGCAAGGCCGCTTGGTGGCCGACGGCCTGCCCGAAGTGGTGGCCCAAGACCCGCAGGTGCGTGAACGCTACCTGGGGATGGATTTTGATCTGAACGCCAACGTGAAACCCGATGCGAAAGGCCGACCCGATGCTCGCGGTTGAAGGACTCAACGCTTGGTATGGCCAAGCCCAGGCCTTGTTCGAGGTCAGTTTGTCGGTGGGCGAGGGTGAGCCTTGGTTCGCGTTCAGGGCCTGAACGGTGCGGGCAAAATCCACCCTGCTGCAATGCCTGATCGGCATTGGCCCCCGTGCGCATGGCCGCATCACTTGGCAAAACGAGCCCATCCAAGCCTGGCCCGCGCACCGACGTGCCCGTGCAGGCTTGGGTTTTGTGGCCGAGGACCGGCGCTTGTTCACCGGCTTGTCGGTGAAAGAAAACCTGTGGATCGCAGTGCCCTCGGGTTCGAGCGATCAGGCCACGCCCGCGCAGCGCTTTGACCGCGTGATGGCTTTGTTCCCCAGCTGCAAACCATGCTGCACCGCCCAGCCAGCCAGATGAGTGGCGGCGAGCAGCAAATGCTGGCGCTGGCCCGAACCCTCATGACCGGCCCGCGTCTCTTGCTGCTGGACGAGCCTTGCGAGGGCATCGCCCCGGTGCTGGTGGCGGCCATGCGCGAAGCGCTGCTGCAACTGGCCCGCGAAGGCGTGGCGATGCTGGTGGCCGAGCAAAACAACATCTTGGCCCAGCATGCCCAGCGGGTCTTGGTGCTGACCAGTGGGCGCATGGACTCGGCGGCATGAGCCTGCCTTGACGGGGTGGGCCATCCCTTACACTGCCTTCCAACAACGAGCGGCCCCAGCCGCCAGAGACAAAAAACATGATCATCACCAGCCTGCTCGACACCGACCTGTACAAGTTCACCATGATGCAGGTCGTGCTGCACCAGTTTCCGGGAGCGCAGGTCGAATACAAGTTCAAGTGCCGCAACCCGGGTGTGCCTCTGGCGCCTTTTGCCGAAGAGATTCGCCGGGAAATTCGCTCCCTTTGCAGCCTGAGCTTCAAAGAGGCTGAGCTGCACTACCTGCGTTCACTGCGCTTCATCAAAAGTGACTTTGTGGATTTTCTGGGCTTGTTCAAGCTCAATGAAAAATGCATCGAGGTTTTGCCCTTGCCCTCAGGTGAGATCGACATCACCATCCGTGGGCCATGGTTGCACACCATCTTGTTTGAAATTCCGGTGCTGGCCATCGTCAACGAGGTGTACTTTCGCAACACCCAAAAGGTGCCCGACCTGATGGAAGGGCGCCGCCGACTGGACACCAAAATTGTCGAATTACAGGCCTCTGGCCTTGAAACCCTGAAGATTGCCGACTACGGCACACGCAGGCGCTTTTCAAGGGCCTGGCACGAAGAAGTTTTGCGGGTCTTGTCGGCCCGCTTGGGCACCGGCCCCGAAGGCCAGTTTGCCGGAACCAGCAACGTTTATTACGCCTACCTCTTGGGCCTCACGCCCTTGGGCACCATGGCCCACGAGTACCTGCAGGCCGCCCAAGCACTGGGACCCCGTTTGCGCGACAGCCAGGTGTTTGCTTTTGAGTCTTGGGCCAAAGAGTACCGGGGTGATTTGGGCATTGCGCTGAGCGATGTGTACGGCTTCAACGCTTTTCTGCGCGACTTTGACCTGTACTTTTGCAAGCTGTTCGATGGCGCAAGGCACGACAGTGGCGACCCGTTCAGTTGGGGCGAACGCATGATCGCGCACTACCAACACAACCGGGTAGACCCCAGAACCAAGACCTTGATTTTCAGCGACAGCTTGACCATTCCACGCACCATTGAGCTGTTTGAGCAGTTCCGCGGGCGCTGCCAGCTGGCCTTTGGGGTGGGCACCAATCTGACCAATGACCTGGGTTACGAGCCCTTGCAGATCGTCATCAAGATGACCCGGTGCAATGGCCAACCCGTGGCCAAATTGTCAGACTCGCCTGGCAAAGGCATGTGCGACGATGAAAAATACTTGGCTTACCTGCGCCAAGTTTTTGAAATTTCGCCGGTGGCCTGAAAAGGAATCAAGCGCCCGTTAACATACGCCACCTTTTTACAGGAGTTGCACCGATGACGCGATGGGGTACGAGATGGACGGCCTGGCTGGCTTTGCCTATGTTGCTGGCCATGTCCAGTGGGGCTTTTGCGGCTGATTTTGACGGTTCGCAGTTGTCGGCGATTGGGGTGTGCCTTTTGCAGGCCTTTTGTTGTCGATTGCCTTGATGCCTTTGTTGGTGCCGCATTTTTGGCACCACCATTACGGCAAAGTCGCTGCGGCTTGGGGCTTGGCATTTTTGGTGCCTTTTGGCGTGATTTTCGGGCCAGCGATGGCCGGCGTGAACATGGTGCATGCCCTGTTTGCCGAATACATCCCCTTCATCATTTTGCTCACGGCACTGTTCACGGTGTCGGGCGGCATTTTCATTCGGGGTAATCTGCATGGCAGCCCGGCCTTGAACACCGCCATCCTGGGCATTGGCGCAGTGCTGGCCAGTTTCATGGGCACCACCGGAGCCTCCATGTTGTTGATTCGCCCCTTGATCCGGGCCAACGACAACCGCAAGCATGTGGCGCATGTGGTGGTGTTTTTCATCTTCATCGTCTCCAATGCCGGTGGCTCGCTGACCCCTTTGGGTGACCCACCGCTGTTCCTGGGATTTTTGAAGGGCGTGGATTTCTTCTGGACCCTGAAACACATCTTCCCCGAAACATTGTTCCTGCTGGGCAGCTTGCTGACCATTTTTTACTTCCTAGACAGTTGGTACTACAACCGCCGTGAAGAGTTGGTGCCGCAAGACCCCACGCCCGACTCCAAGGCCATCGGTTTTGATGGCGGTATCAACTTCGCTTTGTTGGGCGCGGTGGTGGGCTTGGTGCTGATGAGCGGGTTGTGGAAATCGGATGTGTCCTTCGATATTTACGGCACTGTGGTCGGTCTGCCCGGCGTGGTCCGTGATGTGGGGCTGATCGCCGTGACTTTCTTGTCGCTCATGATCACCCCCCGCCAAAGTGCACGCGGACAACCAGTTTGGTTGGGCCCCGATGCAAGAGGTGGCCAAGTTGTTTGCGGGTATTTTCCTGACCATCATCCCGGTCATTGCCATGCTCAAGGCCGGCGTGAATGGTCCGTTTGGTGCAGTGGTTTCGGCCGTGACCCAGCCAGATGGCAGCCCGGATGTGATGATGTATTTCTGGATCACTGGTGCATTGAGCTCCTTCTTGGACAACGCGCCGACCTATTTGGTGTTCTTCAATACCGCAGGCGGTGACCCTCAGGTCTTGATGACCACCTTGGCACCGACTTTGGCGGCCATCTCGGCAGGTGCCGTCTTCATGGGGGCCAATACCTACATTGGCAATGCGCCCAATTTGATGGTCAAAGCGATTGCCGAAGACCGTGGTGTGAAGATGCCCAGCTTCTTCGGCTACATGCTCTGGTCGGGCGGTATTTTGTTGCCCCTGTTCGTCGTCATGAGTTTCATCTGGTTCAACTGATGCCCAAAACTTCCATCCTGGTGGCCCGCGCCATCTTCCCCGAGGTCCTGCAATCCCTTGAGCAGGTGTTTGAAGTCGAGAACAACCAGGCCGATGAGGTCTGGTCGCCTGCCGAACTCACGCGCCGAATGCAAGGCAAAGTGGGCGCATTGACCACCGGCAGCGAGCGCATCGACGCCGCGCTCTTGCAGGCCAACCCGCAGTTGCGCATCGTGGCCAACATGGCGGTGGGTTACAACAACTTTGACGTGCCCGCCATGACCGCTGCTGGCGTGCTGGCCAGCAACACACCCGATGTGTTGACCGAGACCACGGCCGATTTTGGCTTTGCTTTGCTCATGGCCACGGCCCGCCGCGTCACCGAGAGCGAGCACTACCTGCGTGCAGGTTTGTGGAAAAAGTGGAGCTACGATATGTTTGCCGGGGCGAGGTGCATGGCTCGACCATCGGCATCATCGGCATGGGCCGCATCGGGCAGGGCATTGCCCGCCGGGCAGCCCACGGCTTTGGCATGAAGGTGATTTATCACAACCGCAGCCGCCTGACTTCCGCGCTCGAAGCCGAGTGCAAAGCCACCTATGTCTCCAAGCAAGAGCTGCTGCAAACCGCTGACCATGTGATGCTGGTGGTGCCCTACAGCGCCGAGTCGCACCACACGATTGGCGCGGCCGAGTTGGCGCAGATGAAACCCACGGCCACGCTGGTCAACATTGCACGCGGCGGCATTGTGGACGACGCTGCTTTGGCTCAAGCTCTGGCCGCACGCCAAATCGCTGCAGCAGGCATCGATGTGTTCGAGGGCGAACCCTCGGTTCACCCCGATTTGCTGAAGGTGCCCAATGTGGTGCTGACCCCGCACATTGCCAGTTCGACCATCCAGACCCGAAAAGCCATGGCTCAGCTGGCAGCCGACAACCTGGTGGCTTACCTGACCCGTGGCCAAGCGTTGACGCCTTTGAACACCGTGCCCGGCGCTGCTGCATGAGCGAATGGGCCCTGCTGGCCCTGGGGGGGCTGAACCTGTTGTTGCTGGTGTTGCTGCTGCGTCGCAGTGCTTCGCCGCAAGAGCAAGCGCAGCAAACCGCCACCCTGTTGGCCGAGCAGAATGCAGTGCAAGCCGCTCAGCGCTTGGCTGAACAAACCGCCTGGTTGCAACAGCAGTTTGGCCATCTGCAAGCCCAGTCGGAGCGGCTTGAACGCGAATTGCGCACCGAGATCAGCCAATCCAGTGTGCAGGGGCGGCAAGAGGCCATGCAGAACCTCACGCTGTTCCAGCAGTCCTTGCTGCAGCAAAGCGCCGAGGCCACCCGAACCCAAAACCAGCAAATCGATGCTCTGGCCCAACAACTGGCCTTGCTGCAAAAAGCCTGACCGACAGCCTGGCCCAGCAGGTCAATGCGCTGTCTGAGGCCAATGCCCGCCGCCTGACCGAGATGCGCGGCACCATGGAAACCCAGCTGTCGCAGCTGCAGCAAAGCAATGCCGCCAAGCTGGACGAAATGCGCCAGACGGTGGACGAAAAGTTGCAAGCCACCCTGCAAGCTCGCCTGGGCGAGAGCTTCAAACAAGTGGCCGAGCGATTGGAGCAGGTGCACAAGGGTTTGGGCGAAATGAACACCTTGGCGCAAGGGGTGGGCGACCTCAAGCACCTGCTGACCAACGTCAAGACCCGCGGCATGTTTGGCGAGGCGCAACTGGCTTCGCTGCTCGAACAAGTGCTCACGCCCGAGCAATACGCGGTGCAAGTCGCCACTCGTCCCGGCGACAAAAACCGGGTGGACTTTGCCATCCGCTTGCCGGGCCGATCCGACAGCGGCCTGCCGGTGTGGCTGCCGATCGATGCGAAATTTCCCAACGAAGACTACGAGCGTTTGCTTGAAGCCCAGGGCCGCGCTGACCCGGTGCAGGCCGAGTTGTGCGCCAAAGCGCTGGAGACCCGCATCAAGCTCGAAGCCAAGTCGATTGCCGAAAAGTACCTGGAGCCGCCGCACACCACCGACTTTGCGGTGATGTTCTTGCCCACCGAAGGCCTGTATGCCGAGGTGCTGCGCCGCCCCGGCCTGATGGAAACCCTGCAGCGCGACCACCGCGTGACGTTGGCGGGCCCGACCAACCTGATGGCCATGCTCAATGCTTTGCAAATGGGCTTCAGAACCCTCGCGCTCGAAAAGCGCTCCAGCGAAGTCTGGCAGGTGCTGGGCGCCGTGAAGACCGAGTTTGGCAAGTTTGGCGATGTCTTGGACAAGGTCCGCAACCAGACGCAAACCGTGCTCAACACGCTCGACCAGGCCCAGACGCGGAGCAACGTGATGAACCGCGCTTTGCGCCAGGTCGATGCTTTGCCTGAATCCGAGACCCAGGCCTTGTTGCCCGGCAGCGAGCACTGATCCGCCCAGTGAAAGCCGGGGGTGACCTGACATGAAGACACTCCCACAACTGATCGCAGGCCAAATTTTTCTGCACGCTTGCATGGCCGGGATGCGCATGGCCACGCCATTGTTGGCCCTCAAGCAGGGCTACAGCCCACTGGCCGTGGGCGCTTTGTTGGCCTTGTTTGCCCTGACGCAGGTGTTTTTGGCCTTGCCAGCAGGCCGGTACATTGACCGCACGGGCCTCAAAAAACCGCTGCTCATCAGTGTGGCCATCTCGTCTGTGGGGGCCACTTTGTCGGCCATCTGGCCGATTTTCCCGGTCTTGTGTCTGAGCGCCTTGGCCACGGGCGGTGCCACAGGCATGGCGGTGATCGCGCTGCAACGCCATGTGGGTCGCATGGCGCAAAACCCCGCTGAGCTGCGTGTGGCCTTCAGTTGGTTGTCGATTGGCCCGGCCATCTCCAACTTTTTGGGCCCCGTGATGGCCGGTTTGCTGATTGACTATGCCGGACCGCATCCGGACCATGTTTCAGGCTTTCAATGGGCTTTTTTGTTGTTGGCTATGCTGCCCTTGAGCACCTGGTTCTGGGTGCGTGCGGTGCCCGAGCTGCATGCCCCGAAAGCGCCCGACGAGGTGCAGACCCGACGGGCCATGGATTTGCTGGCCGAGCCCATGATGCGCCGACTGCTGGGGGTCAATTGGGTCTTGTCGTCTTGTTGGGATGTGCACACCTTTGTGGTTCCGGTGTTGGGCCATGAGCGTGGCTACAGCGCTTCGGTGGTGGGCACGATTTTGGGTGCTTTCGCCATCGCGGCCACCTTCATTCGCGTGTGTTTGCCGTTCATTTCACGGCACGTCAAGGAGTACCAGATCATCACCGGCTCGATGGCGTGCACTGCGGTGTTGTTCGGGCTCTACCCCTTTATGCCGACCGCATGGGCCATGGGTTTGTGTTCGGTCATGCTGGGGCTGGTCTTGGGCACGGCCCAGCCCATGATCATGAGCACCTTGCACCAGATCACCCCGCCACACCGACATGGTGAGGCGCTGGCGTTGCGGCTGATGAGCATCAACGCCTCCAGCGTGCTCATGCCCATGCTTTTTGGTGCTGCCGGGGCCGTAGCGGGGGTGGGTCCTGTGTTCTGGGTGGTGGGAACGGTGGTGGGTTGGGGATCGCAATGGGGCTGGCGTTTGCGGCCAAGCAGCGCTCAGACGGGAAATTCCTGAGTCGACCGGGTGTCATGAACTGTGTTTGTATCCAGTAGTGCACCCGAAATCCCTCTACAATCCGCCACCATGGCCACCCAATCAACTGTCAAAACATCTAGTGAGTACTCCGAAGGCTCGATCCGCGTCTTGAAGGGCCTGGAGCCCGTCAAGCAACGCCCGGGCATGTACACCCGCAC
>JACDQO010000012.1 GCA_015657605.1 Limnohabitans sp.
CGGAGTTACCGACCAAGGCGTTGCATGCCCCATGCTAGCCAAACCCCTGGAATTACAAGCGGCAGGGGTGGTGATCGGCAAAACCTACCCGGCGCCCATCGTGGACCACGCCGAAGCCCGCGAGAAAACGCTGGCCCGGTATGCCGTGGTCAAGAAAAGCGCGGTCTGATCAGATCGCGACCATCTCAAAGTCTTCTTTGCGGGCCGCGCACTCGGGGCAGGTCCAGTTCATGGGCACGTCTTCCCATTTGGTGCCAGGCGCAATGCCGTGCTCGGGGTCACCCTCGGCCTCGTCGTAGATCCAGCCGCAAATCAAGCACATCCAAGTTTTGTGTTCCATCACCGTGTCGCAATCAGAGAGTCGAATAGAATGTTTTGATTGTATCGGCCCGCCCACCGGCAGCCCGCCAAGCGGACCCGAGCCCCTGAGATTCGACTTTTGAATGACCGACTCCAGCCCTGAAACCCCCGACATTGAGCAGGTCCTGGCCAAAGAAGAAACGGCCTCTTTGGCCTGTGTGCTTTCTTTCAATGCGAATGACCCCAGCGGCGCTGGCGGCTTGAGCTGCGACGCGGTGGCCATGGCTTCGGTGGGTGCGCATTGCATGCCAATTTGCACCGGCACCTATGTGCGCGACACCACCAGCATCACCGATTTCTACCCCCTGGACGACGAAGCTATTCACGACCAAGCCCGCGCCATGGCCGAAGACGTGCCGGTGCAGGTCATCAAGGTTGGCTTTGTCGGCACCCCAGAAGCCTTGTCGGTGATTGCCGAACTGTCCGACGACTACGACGGTGTGCCCTTGGTGGCCTATATGCCCAACCTGTCTTGGTGGGAAGAAGACAAGATCGACGCCTATTTGGACGCTTTTCGCGAGCTGCTGCTGCCGCAAACCAGCGTGCTGGTGGGCCACCACAGCACGCTGCGCCGCTGGCTGCTGCCCGACTGGAGCGGCGAGCGCAACCCCGGGCCCCGCGACATCGCCAAAGCTGCGGCCGAGTTGGGCGTGCCTTACACCCTGGTGACCGGCCTGCCCCTGCCCGAGCAACACATTGACAACGTTCTTGCCTCGCCCGAAACCGTGCTGGGCCATGAAAAATTCGAGCGCATCGAGGCGGTGTTTGCAGGTGCAGGCGACACCCTCACCGCCGCTTTGGCCGCCTTGCTGGCCACGGGCATGGACCTGCCCGAAGCCACCAGCGAAGCGCTGCACTATCTGGACCGGTGCCTCGACGAAGGCTTTCGGCCCGGCATGGGCCAAGTCATTCCAGACCGGCTTTTTTGGGCGCTGCCCGAAGACGAAGAATCAGACGACGAGGAAGGCCCGGAAGTTCACCCCGGCGCCGATTACTTTGAAGTGCCTTTCAACGAAACCAAACACTGAGACCCCACATGACCGATCGCAACCAAACCCTTTTTGACCGCGCAGCCCAAGTGATCCCCGGTGGCGTCAACTCGCCTGTGCGTGCTTTTCGCGCCGTGGGCGGCACACCGCGCTTTGTGCAGCGCGCGCAGGGCGCTTATTTTTGGGATGCCAACGGCCAAAAGTACATCGACTACATCGGCTCTTGGGGTCCGATGATCTTGGGCCATGGCCACCCCGCCGTGCTCGAAGCGGTGCAAAAAGCGGCGCTGGATGGCTTCTCGTATGGCGCCCCCACCGAGCGCGAGATCGAATTGGCCGAAGAAATCCTGAAACACGTGCCCTCGATGGAGATGGTGCGCCTGGTCAGCTCAGGCACCGAAGCGGGCATGAGCGCTTTGCGCTTGGCACGCGGTGCGACTGGCCGCAGCAAGTTCATCAAGTTTGAAGGTTGCTACCACGGCCACTGCGATGCCTTGCTGGTCAAGGCCGGCTCGGGCTTGGCCACCTTTGGCAACCCCACCAGCGCGGGTGTGCCGCCTGA
>JACDQO010000071.1 GCA_015657605.1 Limnohabitans sp.
AGACCGAACCGGCCGAGGGCTTGAACGGTCGCAGCCTGCGCTATCCGCGTGGCAAAGCTTTGGGCGGGTGCAGCAGCATCAACGGCATGATTTACATGCGCGGCCAGTCGCGTGACTACGACCATTGGGCCGACGTCACAGGCGACGACGCTTGGCGCTGGCAACAGTGTTTGTCGGATTTCAAAGCGCACGAAAACCACCACAAACTTGACGCCACGATGCCGCATGAGTTTGCCCGTCAACATGGCGGCTCTCGCGATGACCATGCCCAATTGCACGGCCATGGTGGCGAGTGGCGCATCGAAAAGCAGCGCTTGCGCTGGGAGGTGTTGGACGCATTTGCCCAAGCGGCGGTGCAGGCCGGTATTCCGGCCACACCCGACTTCAACAGCGGCAACAACGAAGGCGTGGGTTATTTCGAGGTGAACCAAAAAGACGGTTGGCGCTGGAATGCGTCCAAGGCGTTTTTGCGCCCCGCCCAGCAGCGCCCCAACCTGACCGTGTGGACCGAAACCCAAGTGCAAGCCCTGCAACTGGCACCCCAAGCCGATGGCCGGATGCGCTGCGTGGGCGCCAAGCTGCTGCGCCAAGGGCAAACGGTCAACGTGAATACCAAGGCCGAGGTCATCCTCAGCGCGGGCAGCATCGGTTCGGTGCAAATTTTGCAGCTCTCAGGCATAGGCCCTGCCAAGTTGCTGCGGGAAAAAGGCGTGCCCGTGTTGGTCGATCTGCCGGGCGTGGGTGCCAACTTGCAAGACCATTTGCAAATCCGCACCGTCTACAAAGTGCGCAACACCACCACCCTCAACACCCTGGCCAACAGCCTGTGGGGCAAAGCCAAGATCGGGCTGGAGTACGCCCTTCATCGCACCGGCCCCATGAGCATGGCGCCCAGCCAGTTGGGTGCCTTCACCCGCAGCGACCCCAGCCGTGCCTGGCCCAACATCCAGTACCACGTTCAGCCCCTGAGCCTGGACGCCTTTGGCGAGCCGCTGCACAGCTTTCCGGCCATCACAGCCAGCGTGTGCAATTTGAACCCCACCAGCCGGGGCACCGTGCAGATCAAAACGCCTCACTTCGAAGACGCCCCCGCCATCGCGCCCAACTACCTGGCCACCGACGAAGACCGCCAAGTGGCCGCCGACAGCCTGCGCGTGACGCGCCGCATCATGGCCCAAACGGCCATGGCGCCGTTCTCTCCAGAAGAGTTCAAGCCCGGCGTGCAGTACCAAACCGACGACGAGTTGGCCAAACTGGCCGGCGACATTGCCAGCACCATCTTTCACCCGGTGGGCACCACGCGAATGGGGCGCGAGGACGACCCGATGGCGGTGGTCAATGCGCGCTTGCAAGTGCGCGGCGTGGCGGGTCTGCGCGTGGTCGACGCGGGGGTCATGCCCACCATCACCAGTGGCAACACCAACAGCCCGACCCTGATGCTGGCCGAAAAGGCGGCCAGATGGATCGTGGCCGATGCCGCCCTGACGGCCTGACGCCAAGCGCTCAGCGGTCAAAACAGGGATTTACCCCCGTATCGGGAAATCCCTGAGGAAACCGCTCCCGGCATCCCTTACATTGCAACAACTCGGTGCACAGCAGTATCTGCATCCTGAGGGCCGAGGAGACAACTCGAACCCCAAAGAACTCGAACATCAACCAACATCCGAACGAGGTGTACTTTCTAAGCGTCGCGCAAGCGGCGCTTTTTTTTGCCTGCTGAACAGCGACTGTGCGACAGGCTCAGTGCCCTTGCGATGACACAATCCCCCACATGGAATTATTGATTGTTTCGTTGGCCTCGCTTTTGGCCGGGCTGGTGGACTCTATTGTGGGCGGCGGCGGGTTGATTTTGATTCCAGCCTTGTTTGCCACCTTTCCAGGGGCACCGCCCGCCACTTTGTTTGGCACCAACAAAAGTGCCTCCATCTGGGGCACGGCTTTTGCCACCCTCCAATACAGCCGCAAGGTGGTGATGCCTTGGCGCTCCTTGCTCCCTGCGGCAGGTGCGGGCCTGGTGGGTTCGGTGCTCGGCGCATGGGCGGTCACGCAGGTGGACCCCACCTTGTTTCGCAAAGCACTGCCCGTGATGCTGGTGGTCTTGCTGGTCTACACCTTGGCCAAAAAAGACATGGGCCGCGAACACGCGCCCCGCTTTACCGGCCGAAAAGAGATCTGGGTCGCCTCCAGCATCGGTCTGACGATCGGTTTTTACGATGGGTTTTTTGGCCGGGCACAGGCAGCTTTTTGGTGTTCGCCTATGGTGCGCTGGCTGGCTATGACTTTTTGAACG
>JACDQO010000072.1 GCA_015657605.1 Limnohabitans sp.
GTCATCACGCCACGCACAAAAATCAGTTGCGGTGTAGACAGGTCGGCGCTGACCCATTTGACCAAGGCGTCGTTGACCACAAAAAATGCCACTAGACCCGGTCATGGTGACGATGCCCCGCCGGTTGTGCTGGCTCATGCCGCCAGCCCTTGCAGAAACGGCAAAGCCTTGGCCAGCAGCGCGTCGGGGGCTTCTTCGGCGATGTAGTGGCCGCAGGGCAAGGCCTCGCCGCTAACCTGTGTGGCCACTTTCTGCCATTCCTTGAGCGGGTCAAAACAGCGCTGCACCACGCCTTGCGCGCCCCACAGCACCTGCAATGGCATCTGAAGCCGCCGCCCTTGCGCGATGTCTTCCCGGTCGTGCACCAGGTCAATGCCCGCTGACGCCCGATAGTCTTCGCACAGGCCATGCGCAGCACCCGGCAGGGCCAAGCAGCGCTGGTATTCGGCCAGCGCGCGCGGATCGAAAGGGGCCAACCCCGCGCTGCGGTTGCCCATGACGTCGGTCACATAGGCCGCTGGGTTGGCCGTGATCAAGCGTTCAGGCAGAGGTTGCGGCTGGATCAAAAAGAACCAATGCCAATAGGCGCGGGCAAAGGCTTCGGTGGTCTGTTCGTACATGGCCAAGGTGGGCGCGATGTCAAGCAGGGCCATGCGGCTGACCGCTTGGGGGTGGTCCAACGCCAGGCGGTGCGCCACGCGCGCGCCACGGTCGTGCGCCAACACCGCAAATCGCGCAAAGCCCAGCTGCTGCATCAGCCCCACTTGGTCTTGCGCCATGCTGCGCTTGGCGTAGGCCACATGGTCTGGCCCGCCTTCGGGCTTGGACGAGTCGCCATAGCCGCGCAAGTCGGCGGCCACCACGGTGAAGTGCTGCGCCAGTGTGGGGGCCACCTTGTGCCAAATGGCCAAGGTTTGCGGGTGGCCGTGCAGCAAGAGCAAACCGGGCCCCTGTCCACCGACCATGGCCGACATCGAGATGCCGGGGCTGACCTCCAAGAGGTGGTGGGCAAAACCGGGAAACAAAGGCAAGGCAGGGTGATTCATACAGGGCTTCGAGTCTGATGGGTCATTATTGCCCTGAGAGGCCCTGTCGCCTGTGACCTGTGAGACCCACCTTGGACCCTGGCTGGACAAAGTCTGGGGCGGGCGAGCGCTTAAACTTCCGGCTTTGATCCCAACACAAGGAAGACCCCATGGGCGCGCAATGGAAAGCCAAAGGCAAAGCACAAGCCGCAGACGCCAGAGGCAAATTGTTTGGCCGACTGGCCAAGGACATCATGATTGCGGCGCGCAACGGCGCAGACCCCGCCGCCAACTCGCGCCTGCGCCTGGTGGTCGAACAAGCCCGCAAGGTGTCCATGCCCAAAGAAACGCTGGAGCGCGCCATCAAGAAGGGCGCGGGCCTGCTGGGCGACGCCGTGAGCTTTGACCGCGTGATTTACGAAGGCTTCGCGCCGCACCAAGTGCCGGTGATGATCGAGGTGCTGACCGACAACGTGAACCGCAGCGCATCAGAAATGCGCGTGCTGTTCCGCAAGGGGCCAGCAAGGCACCTCCGGTTCTGTCTCTTGGGACTTTGACCATGTGGGTTTCATCGAGGCCGAGCCTGCCCAAGCCGGGGCTGACGCCGAACTGGCCGCCATCGAAGCCGGCGCGCAAGACTTTGAGCCCGCCGACGAAGACGGCGTGACGGTGTTCATCACCGAAGCCACCGACCTGGACCTGGTCAGCCGCGCCCTGCCCGAACACGGCTTCACCGTGGTATCGGCCAAGCTGGGCTACAAACCCAAAAACCCGGTGGACCCGGCCAACCTGAGCGCCGAACAGCTCGAAGAAGTCGAAGCCTTTTTGGGCGCCATCGACAACAACGACGACGTGCAAAACGTGTTCGTGGGGCTGGCGGGCTGAAAACCCTGCAGGGCCTTCGGGTCTTGCAGGCGACAGCTGAACGCCCCACTTCAGGGTTTTCAAGGTGAGCGTTGCGGGTGCGCTTCGATAGCATGTCCTGATCCTTCAGGAGTTCACCATGCCCTTTTCCTTTCTATCGCAAGCTTCTTCACCGTCTCGCGCCCGGCCTTTGGCCTTCGCCGCGGCTTTGCTGGCCGTGTGTGCCAGCAGCAGCGCTCTGGCCCAAGCGTGGCCACAGCGCCCCATCAAAGTCATCATTCCCTTTCCTCCAGGCGGACCCACTGATCTGGTCATGCGCACAGCGACCGAAAAAATCCAGACCATCCTCAAGCAACCCGTCGTGATCGAGAACCAGCCCGGGGCCGGTGGCAACATCGGCGCTGCCAGCGTGGCGCGTGCCGCGCCCGACGGCTACACCTTTTTGTTCGCAACCGACACCCTGCTCACCGTGAACCCGCATGTGTACAAAACCATGCCCTTCAAGCTCGATGACTTGAAGCCCATCAGTGTTTTGTCTTCGTTCAGCCAAACCCTGGTGTGCAACCCTTCGCTGGGTGTCAAAACAGTGTCCGAGCTGATCGCCAAATCCAAAACCACGCCCTTGAGTTATGCCTCGGGCGGCGCCGGTGTGCCGGGGCATTTGTCGACCGAATTGCTGCTGAGCATGACCGGCATGCAAATGACGCACATCCCCTACAAAGGCCCAGCCCCCGCCATGCAAGACGTGCTGGCCAACCAGGTGCCTTGCGGTTTGTTGGCCGGGCCCACGGTGCTGCCGCATGTGCGCTCGGGCAAGTTGACGGCGCTGGCGGTGTCGGGCCAGGCGCGCGCGCCCTCTTTGCCCGAAGTGCCCACCATCGAAGAAGCTGGGGTGAAAGGCTACGAGGCCGATTTCAGCCTGATCTTGATCGCCCCCAAACAAGTACCGGATGACATCGTGGCCAAATTCCGCCAGGCGGTGGTCGACGCGCTGCGCACCCCAGAGGCGACCGAGCGGCTCAGGGCATCCGACCAGATCGTGATTGGCAGCACGCCCGAGCAGGCGGTCGCCAAAGTGGCCAAAGACTTTGCCAAATGGGGCGCCGTGTCGCGCAAGATTGGTTTGAGTCTGGACTGAACCGAGCGGGGCCGCAGCCCCGGCGCCATGCGTCTTCAGGCCACGTGCGCCCGCGCACTGAAAAACACAGCCCACCCGACTAAGGTGGGCTGTTGTCATTTTCAGGAGCGCTTTTCATGACCCTGTCCGAACTTTGCCAGCGCGACATCCTCACCCTGAGTGCCGAGGCCTCGGTGCAAAAAGCCGCCGATCTGATGCGCACACAACATGTCGGCGCCCTGGCCCTGACCGACCCGGAAGACCCTGTGCGCGTGGTGGGGGTGGTGACCGACCGTGATCTGGTGGTGAATCTGTTGGCACAAGGCCGAGCGCCGGACGAGCAGTCGGTGGGTGCCTACAGCAGCGTGAACCTGGTGCGTGTGCCTGGCTCGGCCACGGCACACGAAGCCATCCAGGCCATGCACCACCATGGCGTGCGGCGGGTGTTCGTCACCGAGCCCGATGGCCGCTTGATGGGCTTGCTGTCCCTGGATGATTTGCTGGCCACCCTGGCCGATGACCTGAGCGGCCTGTCTGAGGCTTTGCGCATTGGCGTTGACATGGAAAGCGTGCGCACCTCCCCGATTTTTCGGCCCGACGAGCTGCCCACGCAGCTTTACCTGGCGCAGCACGAGCCTTGAAGTGGAGCTGACACACGGCGAGCGCTGTAAAGCGAGCCGACCCGGTAGGGTCAAGGTAAGGGGTTCAAGCCCAGCTCTTTCAAAAACTCATTGTGATTGTCCTTGGCCGCTTTGATGTCCTCTTTAATCATCACCAGCTGTAGTTGGGTGTCTACATCCTCTTTGGGATAGTCACTGCCCAGCTCTTTTTGTGCGGCGGCCTCGTAGTTGTCAGACAGGTAAGGCAAGAAGAGGAATGACAGCATGTAGTCGCGGAAATCATCCGCGACCATCGAGCCACGCATTTAGTCAGCAATGGCCCACAGCGTTTTGTTGAGTTCTGTTTGATCTTTTGCGCTCATTTTTTGGTTCGATTCTTCAGGCTATTTTCCAAGGCCGTCAATTCGGCTTCGTCTTGCGTGTCGGCCTGTGCTGCCTCTTGCTGTTTGCGGCGCTGGTCAAAGTCCAGAAACATGGGTTCAAGCTGCTGCTCCATGCGAGTGTGGCTGACTTTGCCTGCATTTGTCAGCACGGCAAAGCCGTTGGAGCTGATGATTTGCTCCACGTTTTGCTGCCAAAAAGCCATGCGAATTTCTTGGCGGTTTTTGGTGCGCAGTTCGGCGGTTTCCAGAAAGATCACCACCAGCCGGTTCAGGGTGTCAATCTCGTCTTCGGTCAGGTAGTTTTTGGCCACCACAATATCTGCCTTGCGCACTTGGGCGCCTTTCCAATGCAACAGCCCAAAGTTGGGGTCATTCGCATTGGCTCTGGCGGTGATCAGTTCAGCAGCCGTCTTTTGCGTGACCGCATAAAGCAGCATGTTTTGCACGGTTGCAAAAAACTGCTGAGTGGTCCCGTCGGTTTTGTCGTAATCGCTGCTGAGCGCAAACAGGTCGCGCACCTTTTGGTAAAAGCGCTTTTCCGAGGCCCGAATGTCGCGGATGCGGGCCAGCATCTCGTCGAAATAGTCTGGGCGACCATCGGGGTTCTTCAACCGCTCATCGTCCATCACAAAGCCCTTGGTCAGGAACTCCTTGAGCACGGTGGACGCCCAGCGGCGGAATTGCACGCCACGGGGTGAGCGCACGCGGTAGCCCACGGCCAGGATGGCGTCGAGCTTGTAGAGCTTGGTCAGGTAGTTTTTGCCGTCGGCGGCAGTTACCGAGGATTCCTCGGTAACTGAATCTACCTCCAGCTCACCATCCATAAAGATGTTCTTGAGGTGCAACCCCACGTTGTCCGTACTGACATCGAACAACTCGGCCATTTCACGCTGCGTCAGCCAGACGGTCTGGTCCTTGGCCCGCAGTTTGATTTGGGTCTTACCGTCTTCAGTGCTGTAAAGAATGAGGCCTGTCATGTTGCGAATGCAGTTGCAGATTGAGGCGGGACCAGCGAGGGCTCCAAGATCTTAGGCAGTTCAAACTGAAACGCCGTGATGAAGTCATTCAAAATCCGCCGGCTGAGTGGGTGACATAAGCAAGTGGATGGCCGACTCGTCTATTTAGACAAAAAGTAAACCAGTATTGTGACTGCTTAAATTACAAAATCCACTATTGCCCCCGCCGTTTTTGCACCGCCTGCGCCAGCGCATCGAGCACTGGCACGGTCTGTGCAAAGCTGATGCAGGCGTCGGTGATGGACACACCGTGGGCCAGCGGCTGGCCTTCTTTCAGGTCTTGCCGACCTTCGTTCAGGTGGCTCTCGATCATCAGGCCCATGATGCGGCGATCGCCGCCTGCCACTTGAGCGGCCACGTCGTGCGCCACCTCAATTTGTTTGGCGTGCTGCTTGCTGCTGTTGGCGTGCGACACGTCCACCATCACCTGAGGTGCAATGCCTGAGGCCTCCAGCGCTTTGCACGCGACATCCACATCGGCGGCAGAGTAATTAGGCGCCTTGCCGCCGCGCAAGATGATGTGCACGTCTTGGTTGCCGCGGGTTTCGAAAATCGCCGCCTGGCCCATCTTGGTCATGCCCA
>JACDQO010000073.1 GCA_015657605.1 Limnohabitans sp.
CCAGTTCATAGCGCAGCGGCGGAATATCACGGTTTTCCTTTGGAGAGAGGCCGTCAGCCAGGCATTACGGGCGTGGACGATGAAGACCTTGCAACCAGCCTCGCTCACTGTGCCCACAAAGTCGCGCACAAAGTCGTAGCTCTCAATGCGGTCAATGCCGATGCGGTGCTTCACCGTGACCGGCACATCCACCACATCGAGCATGGCTTTCACCCCGTCGGCCACGGTTCGCGGCTCGTTCATCAGGCAGGCACCAAATGCGCCGCGCTGCACACGGTCACTGGGGCAGCCGCAGTTGAGGTTGATTTCGTCGTAACCCCACTCTTGCCCCAGCTTGGCCGCGTGCGCCAAATCGGCGGCGTCGCTGCCGCCCAATTGCAGGGCCACGGGGTGCTCTTCGGCGTTGAAGCGCAGGTGCCGCTGCACACTGCCGTGGCGCAGAGCACCGGTGGTCACCATCTCGGTGTAGAGCAAGGTGTGGCGGGTCAGCAGGCGGTGGAAAAACCGACAATGCCGGTCAGTCCAGTCCATCATGGGGGCGACCGACAAGCGCCAGCGTTGGGGTTCGGGGAAATGCATAGGGGCTGATTATCCTTGCATGTCTGCGGCCTTGAAAACAAACCCTTACGACCTATTTCAACAGGGCGTTTAATAAAAACCGGTCTTGAGCCTGACAATGCCAGCTTGAGCAAGGAGAAACAGCGATGGGTGATGCAACGATGTGGTGGGTGTTGGCCGGTGTCTTGGTGGCACTGGAGTTGTTGACCGGCACTTTTTATTTGCTGATGCTGGGCTTGGGCGCCGTGGCTGGCGCCTTGGTGGCCATGTCAGGTATCGGCCTGAATACCCAATTGGTGACCGCAGCCATTGTGGGCGGCTTAGGGGCCGTGCTGCTGGGCCAATGGCGCAAACGACAAACCACCACACCACAAGAAGCCCAAGACCAGCATTTGGACTTGGGCGCTACTGTGCAGGTCGATGCTTGGGATGCGCAAGGCACAGCGCAAGTCAAACACCGGGGCGCTGCGTGGACCGCTGTACTGGCTCCAGGTCAGATCGCCGAGCCGGGCGTGTATCGCATTCAGGCCATGGCGGGCAACCGCTTGGTACTCGAGAAAATCTGAGCACTCCGCTCACAACACCTAAAAGGGAGAAAAACCATGGAAGTCGCAGCCGTCCTCGTGATCATCGCGATCCTGTTCATCGTCAAGACCGTCAAGGTCGTGCCACAACAAGAGGCCTGGGTGGTCGAAAGGCTGGGAAAATTCCACGCCAGCCTTGCCCCGGGTCTGAACTTTGTAGTGCCCTTTGTGGACAACGTGATCCAAAAGCACAGCCTGAAAGAAATCCCACTCGACGTGCCCAGCCAAATCTGCATCACGCGTGACAACACGCAGCTGCAGGTCGATGGCATTTTGTACTTTCAAGTCACCGACCCCAAACTGGCCAGTTATGGCTCGTCCAACTACATCGTGGCGGTGACGCAGCTGGCCCAAACCAGCCTGCGCAGCGTGATCGGCAAGCTGGAGCTCGACAAGACTTTTGAAGAGCGCGACATCATCAACGCCCAAGTGGTCCACGCGATCGACGAAGCGGCGCTCAACTGGGGCGTGAAGGTGCTGCGTTACGAGATCAAGGATCTGACGCCGCCCAAAGAAATCTTGCTGGCCATGCAGTCGCAAATCACGGCCGAACGGGAAAAGCGTGCGCTGATCGCTGCATCCGAAGGCCGCCGTCAGGAGCAGATCAACATCGCCACCGGCGAGCGCGAGGCCTTCATTGCCCGCTCAGAGGGCGAAAAGCAAGCCGCCATCAACAAGGCCCAAGGCGACGCCGCCGCCATCACCGAAATGGCCAACGCCACGGCTCAAGCCATTGAGCGGATTGCCACCGCCATCCGACAGCCCGG
The DNA here is from genome assembly GCA_015657605.1 of Limnohabitans sp. Lineage (GTDB taxonomy): Bacteria > Pseudomonadota > Gammaproteobacteria > Burkholderiales > Burkholderiaceae_C > Limnohabitans_A. Next base: position 1,910 of record JACDQO010000073.1, read on the forward strand.
GGGCGAACAAGCGGTGCAGCTCAAGGTGGCCGAGCAAGCGGTGCAAGCCTACGCCAAGGTGGCGCAAGACGCCCAGACGACACTGATCGTGCCGGGCAACATGACCGAGGTGTCAGGCCTGATCGCCTCGGCCATGCAGATGGTGAGCACCGGCAAACAAGCTGGTTGAAGCAGACCTGCAGACGCAAAAAACCGCCGAGGCGGGTTTTTTTGTGGGCCATGCCCAGCCCGATGCTGCCCGAAGGCAAGGGCATCAACCCATGTGCAACCCACCGTTGACGGCAAAGTCAGCACC
>JACDQO010000074.1 GCA_015657605.1 Limnohabitans sp.
CGCTCGCCGTTGCGGGGGCTGGCGATCGAGTACTGGCGGGCATGGTGCGGCTTGCCTTTGGCATCCACACCGGGGGGGATGATGCCGATCGACTGGCCTTCGAGCACCGGGAAGGGCAAGTTGCCGAAGTCGAGCACGATGTGGTGGGTGTCGTAGTCTTGTTGGCCGTCTTGCTTGCCCACTTCGGTCACACGCAGGTTGCCCGTCACGGTGGCGGTGATGGTTTTCTCAGCAGCCTTGGGGCCATAGAGGTTGGTGTAGGCGTGGGCAGCCGACCATGGGGGGATGGTCGCGCCGAACTGGGCCGAGTTGAAACCCGAGGCTGCGGCGGTTGTCGCCGCCGACGCTGAAGAAGCGGCTGCCTGCACAGCCGCTTGCATTTCTTCTTGGGCTGCACCCGCATCACCGCCCGTTCCACCTGTTGCTTCGGCGATTTCTTCTGCACTGAGCTCAGCAGGCAGTTCGTCCCACTTGAGTTGCTCTTCGATGCTGTAGGCCTTGGCCTTGGGCATCATGCGCCAGTTGTCGATCGAGCCTGTGGGGCATGGCGAGATGCAGTCCATGCAACCGTTGCAGATATCGGCCTTGACCACGTAGTTGAGCGAGTCGTGCGTGATCGCTCCTACCGGGCAGATCGCTTCGCAGGTGTTGCAGCGGATGCAGATTTCCGGGTCGATCAGGTGTTGTTTGATCAGCGTGGCTTCGGTGCTCATGTCTTGGCTCTCTTGTATTTGGCGTTTTATGTCTGTGGTCTGCAAGGTCCGCAAGGTCCGCAACGGTATGGCTTGGGGCCGGGCACCTCATACGGAATACCGGTGCCCGGCCCCAAGCCATACCGTCGCTCTGTGCCTGCTTCAACGCTCAGAGTCTACTGGGACCCTGATCGCTCAGCACACCCATGCCATTGAAAGGGCAAGGGGCGGGTGACGATTTTCGGTACCCCGTCATGAGGAACCCGCCCCTTGCCCTTTCAATGACCGCCTCCACTCAAGGCAGAACATAGAAACGACCAGCCACACAGCCGCCAACAGACGCTAAACAAAACCCATGCAGTTGACGGGGGAAGGGGCGGGTGACGTTTTCTGGCACCCCAGCATGAGGAACCCGCCCCTTCCTCTGTCAACTGCCGCCCCACGGATGAGGCAGCAGTCGATCAGAGTTTCAACGCATCAGTTGAACCGGACGTAATCAAAGTCCACGGGCTGGCGGTTGATGCCCATGACGGGTGGCGCGATCCAGTTGGCAAACTTGCCTGGCTCGACGCAGCGGCCCATCAGGCTGGCCACATAAGCGCGGTCTTCGTTGGTCGGCAACCACTCGCCCACTTTGGCCATCCACTCAGCGTCGGTCACCACACGGCCATCGGGCGTGATTTTGGAGCCGGACAAAGAACCGATGTTGCGGTGAAAAGCCTTGTGAGGCGCGGTCAAGGTGAAAGGAATACCGGCCTTGGTGATGACGCGGTTCCAACGGTCAATGCCGCCTTTGGAATCGGTGATGTAGTCGTC
>JACDQO010000075.1 GCA_015657605.1 Limnohabitans sp.
CAAGAGGCCATTGACCCGGTGACCGATGCCTGGCTGATGCGGGTGCTGGGCGAGCGCATGCGCCGGTACGACAAGGGCGGTGAGCAGTTCTACGACACCATCAGCGCGCTGCACAAATCGGTGCGTGGTTCTGACCCCGATGCCGCTCTGTATTGGTTTGTGCGCATGCTCGATGGCGGTGCGGACCCGCGCTACCTGGCGCGCCGCCTGATCCGCATGGCCAGCGAAGACATTGGCTTGGCCGACCCGCGTGCCCTGCGGATGGCCCTAGACGCAGCCGATGTGTATGAACGCTTGGGTAGCCCCGAAGGCGAGTTGACGCTGGCGCAGTGCGTGATTTATCTGGCTGTCGCGCCCAAGTCCAATGCGGCTTACAGGGCGTTCAAAGAAGCCAAGGCATGGGTCAAAAAGGACGGCACCCGCCCAGTGCCCATGCATTTGCGCAACGCGCCCACCCAGCTCATGAAGCAGCTGGACTATGGCAAGGGCTACCGTTATGCGCACGATGAGGAAGATGGCTTCGCTGCGGGCGAGCGTTATTTGCCCGATGGCATGCCTGAACCCGGTTTTTACCAGCCGGTTCGGCGGGGTCTAGAGATCAAAATCGCGGACAAACTGGAAGAACTGCGAAAGAAAAATTCAGCCACAGGGTAAGTCCCGACCGAATGGCATTCAGAAGACCTCTTTTCTTTCACTACAATCCCGCCACCCCGCCCGGTGCATCCAAGATCTGGCGGGTTTTTTGCTAATGCTCAGTGCTCACCCAAAAGGTGCGGCCTGAACCAAAACAACAACCGACGAAGTGGGCTGCTAAGCGCAGCGCAACACACGGAGAAAATCAATGGACGTCTTTCTGCAGCAGGTCATCAACGGCCTGGTCATGGGCAGCATGTACGCTTTGGTGGCCTTGGGCTACACCATGGTGTACGGCATCATCAACCTGATCAACTTTGCGCACGGCGAGGTGCTGATGGTGGGCGCATTAACGAGCTGGTCTGCCATCGGCATGATGCAAGACGCCATGCCCGGCTCGCCAGGTTGGGTGATTTTGATTTTGGCCACCTTGATTGCCTGCGTGGTGGCTGCGGTACTGAACTTCACCATTGAAAAAGTGGCCTATCGCCCCCTGCGCAACAGCCCCAAACTGGCCCCTCTGATCACGGCCATTGGCATGAGCATCTTGCTCCAGACCCTGGCCATGATCATCTGGAAGCCCAACTACAAGGCTTACCCCACGCTGCTGTCTAGCACGCCTATCAACATGGGCGGCGTGGTGATCACGCCAACCCAAATCATGATTTTGGGCGTTACAGCCGTCTCGTTGGCGGTGTTGATGTGGCTGGTCAACTACACCCGGCTTGGCAGAGCCATGCGGGCCACCTCCGAGAACCCGCGCGTGGCCGCCTTGATGGGCGTCAAGCCCGACGTGGTGATTTCGGCCACCTTTGTCATTGGGGCGGTATTGGCCGCCATTGCGGGCGTGATGTACGCCTCCAATTACGGCACGGCGCAACACGCCATGGGCTTCTTGCCGGGCCTCAAGGCCTTCACCGCTGCTGTGTTTGGCGGCATTGGCAACCTGGCTGGGGCGGTGATTGGCGGCATTTTGTTGGGCCTGATCGAAGCCATCGGCTCGGGCTACATCGGCTACCTGACCGGCGGCGTATTGGGCAGTCACTACGCCGATATTTTTGCGTTCATCGTGCTCATCATCGTTTTGACCCTTCGCCCCTCGGGCTTGATGGGTGAACGCGTGGCCGATCGCGCGTGAGGGGGATGAACATGAAATTGAACATCAACAAAACCACTCAGTACATCCTGATGGGCGTGGGCTTGCTGGTCTTGCCGCTCATCCTTCAAAGTTTTGGCAACGCTTGGGTGCGCATCGCCGACATGGCCTTGCTCTACATCCTGTTGGCGATTGGCCTGAACATTGTGGTGGGTTATGCCGGTTTGCTTGACCTGGGCTATGTGGCTTTCTTCGCGGTGGGCGCCTACATGTACGGCTTGCTGTCTTCACCGCACCTGATCAACACTTTCAGCACCATGGCGGGCCTTTTTCCAGAGGGCATGCACATGCCCATTTGGTTGATCTTGCCCCTGGCTGCTGCGTTGGCGGGATTATTCGGCATGCTGCTGGGGGCGCCTACGCTCAAGTTGCGCGGTGACTACCTGGCCATCGTCACCTTGGGCTTTGGCGAGATCATCCGGGTGTTCCTCAACAACCTGGACCACCCCGTCAACATCACCAACGGCCCCAAGGGGCTGGACCAAATTGACCCCATTTCTGTTTTTGGCGTCAATTTGGGCAAAAAACTGATGGTGGGTGACTTCGAAATCGCCTCCGTCACGCTGTACTACTACCTGTTTCTCAGTTTGGTGCTGGTGACGATTTTGATCTCGCACCGACTGGAAGTGTCGCGCATCGGCCGTGCTTGGATGGCGATTCGCGAAGACGAGATCGCGGCCAAAGCCATGGGCCTGAACACCCGCAACCTCAAGCTCTTGGCCTTTGGCATGGGTGCCACCTTTGGTGGTGTGTCGGGCGCCATGTTTGCAGGCTTTCAAGGCTTCATCTCGCCGGAATCCTTCAGCCTGATGGAGTCGGTGATGATCGTCGCCATGGTGGTGTTGGGCGGCTTGGGTTATTTGCCGGGCGTGATCTTGGGCGCGATTTTGTTGTCGGCTTTGCCCGAAGTTTTGCGCTATGTGGCAGGCCCCTTGCAGGAGATGACGGGGGGGCGCTTGGACGCGTCCATCTTGCGTCAGTTGTTGGTGGCTCTGGCCATGATCGTGATCATGTTGATGCGTCCTCGCGGGCTGTGGCCTTCGCCTGAGCATGGCAAATCCCTCACGTCGAAATGAAGGAGCCGACCATGAACTCAATGGCTGACCACAACACTGTGTTGCACGTCTCGGGCATCTCCAAGCGCTTTGGGGGTTTGCAAGCCCTCTCGGAGGTGGGCATGACGATCCAGCGCGGTCAGGTCTATGGCCTGATCGGCCCCAACGGCGCGGGCAAGACCACTTTTTTCAACGTGATCACCGGCCTCTACACCCCTGACAGCGGTACTTTTGAGTTGGCAGGCAAGCCCTACGAGCCTACCGCTGTCCACGAGGTGGCCAAGGCCGGCATTGCCCGCACTTTCCAAAACATCCGTCTCTTTGCCGAAATGACCGCCCTCGAAAACGTGATGGTCGGCCGCCATGTGCGCACCCATTCGGGCCTGCTGGGCGCGATTTTCCGCACGCCCGGCTTCAAGGCCGAAGAGGCTGCCATCGCTCAGCGCGCGCAAGAGCTGCTCGACTATGTGGGCATTGGCAAATACGCCGACTACAAAGCGCGCACCTTGTCTTATGGCGACCAGCGTCGCCTGGAAATCGCTCGAGCTTTGGCGACCGACCCGCAGCTGATCGCGCTCGACGAGCCCGCCGCAGGCATGAACGCCACCGAGAAGATCCAGCTGCGCGAATTGATCGATCAGATCCGCAAAGACAACCGCACCATCTTGCTGATCGAGCACGACGTGAAGCTGGTCATGGGCTTGTGTGACCGTGTCACCGTGCTCGACTACGGCAAACAAATTGCCGAAGGCACGCCTGCCGACGTGCAAAAAAATGAAAAAGTGATTGAAGCCTATCTGGGCACGGGAGGGCACTGAGATGGCCAATGTTCTTTTGAAAGTCAAAGACCTGCAGGTGGGCTACGGCGGCATCCAAGCCGTCAAGGGCGTGAGTTTGGACGTGCACGAAGGTGAACTGGTGTCCTTGATCGGCTCCAACGGCGCTGGCAAAACCACCACCATGAAAGCCATCACCGGTACCTTGCCCCTTCAAGCCGGTGACATTGAATACTTGGGCAAAAGCATCCAGGGCCAAGGCCCCTGGGATTTGGTCAAGCAAGGCCTAGCCATGGTGCCGGAAGGCCGTGGCGTGTTCACCCGCATGACCATCACCGAAAACCTGCAAATGGGCGCTTACATCCGCTCAGACACCAAAGGCATTGCAGAAGACATCGAGAAGATGTTCACCATCTTCCCGCGCCTGCGTGAGCGCAAAGACCAGCTGGCGGGCACCATGTCCGGTGGTGAGCAGCAGATGCTGGCCATGGGCCGCGCCCTGATGAGCCGCCCCAAGGTCTTGCTGCTGGACGAGCCCTCCATGGGTCTGTCACCCATCATGGTGGACAAGATTTTTGAGGTGGTGCGCGATGTGTATGCGCAAGGCGTGACGGTGCTGCTGGTGGAGCAAAACGCCAGCCGTGCGCTGGCCATTGCCGACCGGGGTTATGTGATGGACTCCGGTCTCATCACCATGACCGGTGTGGGCAAGGAGATGCTCGAAGACCCCAAGGTGCGTGCCGCCTACCTCGGCGAGTAAGCTCAATCCACCTTGGCGCCGCTGGCCTTGACCACGCTTTCGTAACGTGCCAGTTCTTGTTTCATAAAGGCACCAAATTGTTCTGGCGTGTTGCCGACGGGTTCGGCCAGCAGCTGTGCGAAACGTGTTTTGGTTTCGGGCGCTTGCAAGGCCGCCACAAAAGCCTTGTTCAACCGATCCACCACATCGCGGGGTGTGGCCGCAGGCGCCACCAGACCCCACCAAGTGTCGATCGAAAAGTCTTTCAGGGTTTCGCTCATGCTCGGGATATCGGGCAGGGCGCTGCTGCGTTGGGCGGTGGTCACGGCCAAGGCTTTGAGCCTGCCCGCCTTGATGTTGGCCGCAGCTGTGGCCAGGTTGTCGAAGTTGAAGTCGACTTGGCCCGACAACAAAGCCAGCTGCGCCGGATTGCCACCGTTGTAGGGAATGTGCACCGCAAAAATGCCGGCGGCACGTTTGAACATCTCGCCCGCCAAATGACCTGCACTGCCGTTGCCACCGGAGCCAAAGTTGAGCTTGGCGGGATTGGCTTTGGCATACGCCACCAAATCAGCCAGGGTATTGATCTTCAGGCGCTGCGCGGTCTCGGCGTTCATCACCAGCACATTGGGCACGCGCAGCATCTGCGTGATGGGCGCAAAGTCGCGGCTCGCGTCGTAAGGCATCTTGGCAAACAGCCAAGGGTTGATGGCATGCGTGGCCGTGGCCGCTATGCCGATCGTCAAGCCGTCAGGCGCGGCTTTGGCCACCAAATCGGCGCCCAGGTTGCCGCCTGCACCGGGGCGGTTTTCAACGATCACCGTGCCCAGGCTGTCTTTCACGCGCTCGGCCAAGGCCCGCGCCGTGACATCGATCGGGCCGCCAGCTGCGTAAGGCACGATGATGCGGATCGTTTTGCCTTGAGCCCAGGCAGGGGCGATCAAGCTGGTGGCCAAGGCGCTCAAACAAAAATCACGGCGTTGCATGGTGTGTCCTTTTGGTTATTTGGTCAGAGCATCGAATCCAAGCGATCAGGCCTTGGCCTTGTCCGCCTCAGACGTGAACGAG
>JACDQO010000076.1 GCA_015657605.1 Limnohabitans sp.
ATTCGCAGCTATGTGCTGGACAACAGCCGCATCAAGGATTTGCGCACCAACGTCGAAATTCGCCACCCAAAAGGTGCTCGATGGCGACCTCGATGCGTTCATCGAAGCCTCACTGAAACAAGGCCTCTGACCCGGTCAGACCGCAACCAAAACGGAGTTCCTGATGCGTGAAGGACAACCTACCGCGATTCACCGGGAGGCTTATGCCGCCCCGGCTTTCTGGATCGACACGGTCGATCTGACATTCGACCTTGATCCGACCAAAACCCGTGTGCTGAGCAAAATGCGCCTGCGGCGCAACCCCGATGTGGCGACACAAGCACTGCGCCTAGATGGTGAGGATCTCAATTTGGCCCGCGTGCTGGTCAACGGCGGCGGTACCTCGTTCAAGATGGATGGCAACCAGCTGGTGTTGGAGAACCTGCCCGAAGGCACGGATGCCTTCGATCTGGAAATTTTCACCACCTGCAACCCCGAGAAAAACACCCAGCTGATGGGCTTGTACGTCAGCCAGGGGACCTTCTTCACCCAGTGTGAAGCCGAGGGTTTCAGGCGCATCACCTACTTCCTGGACCGCCCGGATGTGATGGCCAGTTACACCGTCACGTTGCGTGCTGACAAAGCCAAATACCCGGTGCTGCTCTCCAACGGCAACTTGGTTGAGCAAGGCGCCTTGGACGATGGACGTCACTTTGCCAAATGGGTCGACCCGCACAAAAAACCCTGTTACTTGTTTGCACTCGTCGCAGGTCAACTGGTCGCGCGCGAGCAGCGCATCACCAGCCGCAGTGGCAAAGAGCATTTGCTGCAAGTGTTCGTGCGCCCTGGCGACCTGGACAAAACCGAGCATGCGATGAACTCGCTCATGGCCAGCGTGCCGCTGGGACGAAGCGCGTTTTGGGCTCCCGCTCGATCTGGAACGCTTCATGATCGTCGCCACCAGCGACTTCAACATGGGCGCGATGGAAAACAAGGGCCTGAACATCTTCAACACCAAATACGTGTTGGCGAACCCGGCCACCGCCACCGACATGGATTTTGGCAACATCGAATCGGTCGTGGGCCACGAGTACTTCCACAACTGGACGGGCAACCGCATCACCTGCCGCGACTGGTTCCAGCTCTCTCTCAAAGAAGGGCTCACGGTCTTTCGCGACCAAGAGTTCAGCCAGGACATGGCCGGAGAGGCCAGCGCCCGCGCGGTCAAACGCATCGAAGACGTGCGTGTGCTGCGCACGGTCCAGTTTGCCGAAGACGCCGGCCCCATGGCCCACCCGGTGCGCCCCGACAGCTATGTCGAAATCAACAACTTCTACACCGTCACCATCTACGAAAAAGGCTCCGAAGTCGTCCGCATGATGCAAACACTGGTGGCCAGCCCCGCTGACCTGCAAGGGCGTAACGGCTTTGCCAAGGGCATGAAGCTCTACTTTGAGCGCCATGACGGTCAAGCCGTGACCTGCGACGACTTTGCCCAAGCCATTGCAGATGCCAACCCTGGCTCGGCCCTCGCCAACCACCTGAGCACTTTCAAACACTGGTACAGCCAGGCCGGAACGCCGCGCTTGCATGCGGTGGGCGAATACAACGCCACTGAGCGCAGCTACACCTTGACGCTCAGCCAAAGCTGCCCTGCGACACCCGACCAGGAGCGCAAAGCACCCTTCGTGATCCCGGTCACGCTGGGTCTGCTCAGCCGCGACGGCCAAGTCCTGCCGCTGCAACTGGCCGGATCTGTTGACAGCGCGCTGCAGCAAACCCTGGTGCTGACCGAAGCCAGCGCCAGCTTCACCTTTGCCAACATGGACAGCGCCCCTGTGCCTTCATTGTTGCGGGCCTTCAGCGCCCCGGTGGTGCTCGAAGACGGTCTGAAAGCCGATGACCTGCTGATCTTGCTGGCCCATGACAGCGACCCCTTCAACCAATGGGAAGCTGGCCAGCGCCTGATGCTGCAAAGCGCTCTGGAGGCCATCCATCAGAACAAAGACCTGACGGGCCAGCCCGTGTTGTCCGAGGCTCTGGTGGACGCCCTGCGCAATATGCTGCGCCACCCCAAGCTGGATGCGGCTTTCAAAGACCTGGCCCTCACGCTGCCTTCTGAAAACTACATCGCCGACCAACTCGATGTGGTCGACCCGCAGCGCGTACACACGCTGCGCGAGACCATGCGGCTGCAATTGGCCACCGCACTGCAAGCCGACTGGCAATGGGCGTGGGATGCGCACAAACACAACGGGGCCTATTCGGCGGATGCCAAATCCAGCGGCCGCCGCGCCCTCGCGGGTCTGGCCATGACCATGCTGTGTCTGTCCGCCGTGCAAAACGGAGAAGCTGTGACGCCGGGCCGTGTCTACCAGCAGTTCAAGGATGCGGGCAACATGACCGACCGCTTCAATGCCTTGTCGGCACTGGTCGTCAGCGGCCATGCCTTGGCGCAAGATGCACTGACCTTGTTCCACAAAATGTTCCAGCACGAAGCTTTGGTGATCGACAAATGGTTTGCCCTGCAAGCCGGTGCACCTGACCGTGCAGGCGACGTGTTGCCGCGTGTACGCCAACTCATGCAACATGCCGACTTCAGCCTGCGCAACCCGAACCGCGCCCGCAGCCTGATCTTCAGCTACTGCAGCGCGAATCCGGCAGGCTTTCACCGCACCGATGCGGCAGGCTATGTGTACTGGAGCGAGCAGGTTCTGGCGCTTGACGCCATCAACCCCCAAGTGGCAGCACGCCTGGCCCGCGCCATGGACCGCTGGAGCCGATTGGCCGAGCCCTACCGCAGCGCGGCCAGAGTCGCCATCGAGCGCGTGGCTGCCAAAGCAGACCTGTCAAACGATGTGCGGGAAGTCATCGGCCGTGCACTGAGCAGCACCTGAAACCAAGGAACACCCATGAGCCCCAAAATTTCTCTGTCCCGCTACTTGGTGGAGCAGCAACGCGACAAAGGCCACATTCCGGCCGACTTGCGCTTGCTGCTCGAAGTGGTGGCCCGCGCTTGCAAAAGCATCAGCCATGCTGTGAACAAAGGCGCTTTGGGTGGTGTGCTGGGCAGCGCCGACAGCGAGAACGTGCAAGGCGAGGTGCAAAAGAAACTCGACATCATCGCCAACGAAGTGCTGCTGGAGGCCAACGAATGGGGCGGGCACTTGGCCGCCATGGCCAGCGAGGAAATGGACAGCATCTACTTGGTGCCCAACCGCTACCCGCAAGGCGAGTACCTGCTGTTGTTTGATCCTTTGGATGGCTCATCCAACATCGACGTCAATGTCAGCATCGGCACCATCTTCAGCGTGCTCAAAAAACCTGAAGACAGGCAGGGTGTGACCGAACAAGACTTTTTGCAAGCCGGCAAGAACCAGGTGGCTGCAGGTTACTGCGTGTATGGCCCGCAAACCACCTTGGTGCTCACGGTGGGCGATGGCGTGGCCATGTTCACGCTGGACCGCGAACAAGGCTCTTTCGTGCTCACCCAAGAAAACGTGCAAGTGCCCGCCGAGACCAAAGAATTTGCCATCAACATGAGCAATATGCGCCACTGGGACGAGCCCGTGCGCCGTTATATCGACGAATGCCTGCAGGGCAAGGATGGTCCTCGCGGCAAAGACTTCAACATGCGCTGGATCGCCAGCATGGTGGCCGATGTGCACCGTATCCTGACGCGTGGCGGTGTCTTCATGTACCCCTGGGACAAGCGCGAGCCGCACAAAGCCGGCAAACTTCGCTTGTTGTACGAAGCCAACCCCATGAGCTGGCTGATTGAGCAAGCCGGTGGTGCATCGACCAATGGCAAGCAACGCATTTTGGACCTGCAACCGGGTCAGTTGCACGAGCGCGTGAGCGTGGTGCTGGGCTCCAAAAACGAAGTCGATCGCGTGACGCAATACCATCTTCAACCCTAAAGCAGGCCATCCATCCTCAAACAAAAAAGCCCTGATTTTGACGAATCAGGGCTTTTCCAATTTCAGGCGAAGAGCGTTTAGTCGTCGGTGTCGGGCGGCAAGCCTTGCAATGCTGGTGCCGTTGGCGAGACAGGGGCTGCCACCACAGTACGCAGAGTTTCGCGCAACATTTTTTTCTCCGGCAGGCTCAAGGCCCGCGTCAAGCGCTGGCGCATGCGCAGCAAAAGCTGACGGTCCACCTCTTGCGGAATGCCTCGACTGACCTGGAGCGCGTCACGCAAGTCCTCGCGCAGGTCTTCGGGTTCATCGGCCCACCAGGCGGTGATGACCTCTTGCATCGATTGGCGCAGTTCTTCCACGTCTTCGACAGCCAAACCCAAGCCCACAGGCGACTTACCTTGCAGCATGTCAGCCAAAGCTTGTGAATTGACCACCACCCTGCGATCGGCTTGCGCCAGCAAACGTGCCCAGCCCGGATCGGTACGCACCATTTGCGGCATGTTACGGGTCGATTCGTCAGCCAAAACATGCACGCTGAGCCCGCTGAGTTGGGCCTCATCAATGAGGGACAGAAAGCGCTCGTCGTCGCTGGCCACCAGCACATGGTCACATGCGTGGTTTTGGGCCAGCTGTTTGAGGTCGTGCCCCAAGGAACGCAGCAAAGAGGCACCGCCATCGGCGTCGTGTGTCTGAACCAAGCGCACGATTTGATCGTCGAGGACCCCACCATCCGAACGATCGCTGTACCAATAGATGCGGCGCAAATCGACATCCAGACCTGATTGCGCCAGAGCCAAAGACAGCAGGTTCAGCAAACCCTGCCGATTCACCGACTCTCCAGCGCTCCCAGTAGCACCCTGCTGGGCCAACCACATCAAAAAACGGGCATCGATCAGGGCCATACAAGTGCCCCCACGGTGCTCGCCAAAGCGCCGCTCTGTTCGACCATCTTGAGAAAAATAATCGCGTTTCATCACCATTCCGTATCTGTAAAAATAATGCTGCTAAGGTATGCAACCAAGTGATTTTACGACTTGGATTGGGGGCGATCAGACACCCTTGACCTTCTCGGTTATAAATACCCACCGTGCCCAAAAATCCTCCCTTTGATCCACGCCAAGTGCCTGTATGGCAAATCGACCACGATTTGCCAGCTGTGCCGGCTTCTCACCTTTTGCCCCATGCTTTGAGGGCACGCTTTATGAACCCGCCGGTCTGGCAGCCCGAGGTGGTCAGAGAAAACTTTTCATCGGACCGCTCACCCGCGCAAGCCGCGGTGTTGGTCCCCATCGTCATGCGTGGCCCCAATGCCTGCTCGCCCACGGTGTTGTTGACACGGCGGGCGGCTCACATGAACACGCATTCCGGGCAAATTGCCTTTCCGGGTGGCAAAGTGGATCCGGAAGATGCCAACCACCAAGCGACGGCTTTGCGAGAAGCACAAGAGGAAATCGGACTCGACGCTGAGCATGTGCAAGTCATTGGGCAATTGCCCACCTACATCACAGGAACGGCTTTTTGGGTAACGCCAGTGGTGGGTTTGGTCTCGCCCGACATGGCGCTGACCCCCAACGCAGAGGAAGTGGACGATGTGTTTGAGGTCCCCCTATCTTTTTGATGAATCCGGCCAATCACCAACGACATGCCATGGATTGGCAAGGACAAAAGCGGCATTGGTTTTCCATGCCTTATCTGGAAAGTCGCCCAAGTCAAACCGCTGTGAATGGTGAGATCGAAGCGATTGAGCGCTTCATTTGGGGTGCGACGGCGGGCATGCTGCGCAACTTTTACCGCTTTTTAGC
>JACDQO010000077.1 GCA_015657605.1 Limnohabitans sp.
GACGGCATGAAAGGCAATGGCGATAGATACAAAAAACCCCGCATATGCGGGGCTGGGAGGGATCGAGGCCGCTTGACCGATTCCATGATCTGTTGCAACGCTGCTGGATCGTCCATGGTGGTCAGGTCGCCCGGGTCACGCCCCTCGGCCACCGCCTGGATGGCGCGGCGCAACAACTTGCCGCTGCGGGTCTTGGGCAAAGCCGACACAAAAAACACCCGCGAAGGACGTGCCACAGCGCCCAGCTGTCTGTCCACCACTTTCATGACTTCGCCTTCGAGCTTGAGGCGCGCCGCCGCATCGGTCAGGCCAGAGGTGTCTTTGGCGATGGCAAAGGCCATGGCCACCTGCCCTTTGAGCTGATCGGCCACGCCCACCACCGCCACTTCGGCGATGTTGGGATGGCTGGAGATGCTCTCTTCGATCTCACGGGTGCCTAAGCGGTGGCCAGCCACGTTGATCACGTCGTCGGTGCGACCCAGGATGAAGTAATAACCGTCTTCGTCTCGCACGGCCCAATCAAAGGTGCTGTAGACCAGCTTGTTGGGCACCGTCTTCCAATAGGTTTTGACAAAGCGCGCGTCGTCACCCCAGATGGTTTGCAGATTGCCGGGCGGCAAGGGGCCTTCGATGGTCAACACGCCTTTTTGGTTGGCACCGGTGAGCTCTTCACCGGTCTGGTCGTCGACCAGCTTGACGTTGTAACCATAGATGGCTTTGCCGGGCGAGCCAAACTTGCTGGGCGCTTTTTCCACACCATTGCAAATGCTCAAAATCGGCCAGCCAGTCTCGGTCTGCCAGTAGTTGTCGATGATGGCTTTGCCATTGAGGCCTTCAGAGATCCACTTGGCCGTGGGCTCGTCGAGTGGCTCGCCGGCCAGGAACAGCGCCTGCAGGCTGGACAGGTCGTATTTGGTGAGCAGCGCAGGGTCTTGTTTTTTGAGCACGCGGATGGCCGTGGGCGCGCTGAACATGACGTTGACCTTGTACTTTTCGACCAGGCTCCACCAGACGCCGCCATCGGGGCGGATGGGCAGGCCTTCATAAAGGATGGTGGCCATGCCCCCGATCAGCGGGCCATAAATGATGTAACTGTGGCCCACCACCCAGCCAATGTCGCTGGTGCAAAAGAAGGTGCCGCCCGGTTTGCCTTCAAACACATGGGGCATGCTGGCGGCCAAGGCCACGGTGTAGCCGCCAGTGTCGCGTTGCACGCCCTTGGGCTTGCCGGTGGTGCCCGAGGTGTAAAGCGTGTAGCTGGGGTGTGTGGATTCGACCCACTCGCATGGCACCACGGCGACCATGTGCTTGGCACGCTCGGTGGCGTAGTCCACGTCGCGGCCGGCCACGGGGGTGAAAGCCGCTAACTTGCGGTCCACCATGATCACGTTGGCAGGTTTGTGTGCCGAGAGCTGGATGGCTTCGTCCAGCAGCGGCTTGTAGGGCACCACCTTGCCCCCACGCGAACCGGCGTCGGCGCTGACGATGACTTTGGGTGAAGCATCTTCGATGCGGCTGGCCAGCGAATGCGAGGCAAAGCCACCAAACACCACCGAGTGGATGGCGCCCAAACGGACGCAAGCCAGCATGGCGAAAGCCGCTTCGGCGATCATGGGCATGTAAATGAGCACACGGTCGCCCTTGACCACGCCCAGACTTTGCAAGATGGCGGCCATGCGCTGCACTTCGGCGTGCAGGTCACGGTAGGTATAGGTTTTTTCTTGATCGGTTTCGGTCGACACGAAGATCAAAGCAGGGCTGGTCGGCCGATCGGCCAAGTGGCGGTCCACCGCGTTGTGGCACAGATTGGTCTCGCCGCCGACAAACCATTTGGCAAAAGGCGGGTTGCTGTAGTCACAGATTTGCTTTGGCTGGACTTTCCAGTCCACCCATTTGGCCTGCTCGGCCCAAAAAGCATCGCGGTCTTGGATAGACCGCTTGTGAAACTCAGCAAAATTGCCCATGAAAATCTCCTTTTTGTCCGGCCAGATCAATACTTAAGAAGGGTGGCTTGCGCCAGTCGCCCTTCTTCTGAATTCATAATTATGAGCAAAGGACTTGCAACAAGCTGACTCAAAGACTCATTTGAAAAGGGTTTGCAGCAACTTGAAATCCGGGTGCTCAGCGGTGCGAATCCATTCAAAAGCCACCATTTCTGCGGTCACCAATTCAGCCCCGGCCCCAGCCAAACGGTCGTAAGCGGCGTCCCGGTTGCGCTCGGTGCGCGAACTGCAGGCATCGGTGACCACCCAGACCTCAAATTCATCTTCCAACAAATCCAGTGCCGTTTGCAACAAGCACACATGGGCTTCACACCCCGCCAAAACAATGGTTTGACGCTCTTGGGCGGCAGGTTGTGGCTTTTGCAAATGGCGCGGCAGGCTGCGGGCGTTGCCACGGGGGGCTTGGGGTGTCTCGGGCTTCAACCACTCCCCAAGGCCTTCTTCAACCGCGCTGAAATGCATTTTGGCCAACACCTGTTGGCAGTGGCCCCGGATTTCGGGGGGCATCTCACCCAGGCGGGACGGGTTTTGCTCGGTGCCCCAAATGGGCAACTGCAATGCCTTGGCCAAGGTGGCCAAGCGAGCCGCATTGGCCCAAACCCCTTCGGCATCCAGCATGGCGGGCTTCAAGCGCGCCTGAAAATCCACCAACACCAACTGACTTTCATCCGCTTGCATCAACATCGTTTGTCCTCGAAAAAGAATGGATGCATTGTCGCAGCACATCCCAAGGCCTGAACAGGGCCTTGCACTCACCCATCCAAGGCTGACCGAAGGCAAACATCGAGATCCGTTATGCTCGCCCACTATGCGATGGAAGTGCCTGTTTTTGCTGAGCTTGTTTTTAAGCACCCCGACATGGTCCGTCCCTTCTGATGAAGTGGTGGTCGCTGCGCCCGTGGAAAA
>JACDQO010000078.1 GCA_015657605.1 Limnohabitans sp.
GGCGGTGCCGGCTTTTTGGGCGCTCGGCTGGCCCGGCGAAGATTTTGGAAGCGCGGCCAACTCAATGGCCAGACCGTCAAGGAACTGGTCATTGCCGACCTGTTCCCCGCCCCCGCCGACTTGCTGGCCGACCCACGGGTCAAGGGTCACGCTGGCCCCATGTTGGAACAAGGCGATTTGTTCAAAAGTGGCTTTGATGGCGTGTTCCACCTCGCGTCTGCTGTGTCGGGCGAGTGCGAACTCGACTTTGACTTGGGCTTGCGATCCAACGTGGACAGCTCGCGCTTGCTGCTCGACAGCATTCGCGCGTCTGGAAAAGCCTCGGGCCTGGTTTTTGCCAGCTCGGTGGCCGTTTTTGGTCCTGATGCGGCCAACCCCATGCCTGCCCTGGTGGCTGACACCACGCTGCCCACACCCCAAACCTCGTATGGCACGCACAAACTGATGATCGAGTACATGGTGGCCGACTACACCCGCAAGGGCTACATCGACGGCCGCGCCGCCCGCCTGATGACGGTGGCCGTGCGTCCTGGCAAGCCCAATGGCGCAGCGTCTTCGTTCTTCAGCGGCATCATCCGCGAGCCTTTGGCGGGCACACCCACCACCTGCCCGGTAGATGCCACGGTGTCGCACCCCATCTCTTCGCCGGGCAACACCGTGCATGGTTTGATCACCGTGTTCGAGGCCAGCCGCGAAGCCTTTGGCGGCCGCATGGCACTGAATCTGCCGGGTTTGAACGTCAAGGTCAGCGAGATGCTGGCCGCTTTGGAAAAGGTGGCGGGTCCCGCCGTGCGCGCCCGCGTGACTTTTGTCAAAGACGAACGCATCGCCGCCATCGTGGACAACTGGGCCAAGGGCTGCACCTTTGAGCGTGCGCATGCCCTGGGCCTCAGGGCCGATGCCAGCTACGAAGCCATCATCGAGCAGTACATCGAAGACTGCAAAGCCCGCCCTGGCTACCCGGCCGAAGCCTTGAACGGTTTGAAGTGAGCTATAAAAAAAGGCCGCCACGCTCATGCTGCGTGGCGGCCTTTTCTTTTTGACTCGGGTTCACCCCTTAAAAATGCGTGCTGATCGCCCCACTGATGCGTCCATCGTCTTCGATGATGGCCATCCAGCGCCACTTGTCAAAGGTGGTGCAAGGGTGCGAGATCCCCAAAGCCACGCGGTCCCCCACCTGCGGCCAAACGCCTTCGACATCGAACACCATGTGCGCGTGTTGGTCGCTCAGCGCTTTGACTTTCCAAGACTCGGGCGTGGCCTGTATGGCGCCCGCACGCTGCGCCTTGGGTGCCCAGCGCACCGGCATGGGCATGCACTGGTCAAAGGACAGGTCACGCCGACCCGCCGTCAAAATGGCCAGCCCCGGCTCGGGCACCGACTGCACCTGGGTCCAAATTTCCAGAGCAGGCTGCAACGATTCGCTCAAACCCTCGCGCGCCTCCACCAGCTTCAAATAACGGGCGTAGTTCCAGTGGTCGTGCGTGACATAACAACCCGAGCGCAACACGCCTTGCACCGGGCGGCTTTTGACTTGGGTTTTGAGCATCGGGATCACCAGATCGAAGACCGCAGAGCCACCAGCCGACAACAAAACCGCATCGCCGCCCCAAAGGTTCTGCGCATCGATTTGCTGCACCAGCGCCTGCACGCTGCGCACCAGGGCGCTCACCGCTTCGATGTCGTGCGCGCTGTCGCATCGGCCCAGCCCACCCTCGTAACACTCCAACCCGCCCAAACGCACCACAGACGAGGTGGCCATGGCCTGTGCCAACAGCAAGGCTTGCTCGTGCGTGCGGCATCCGGTGCGGTAACCGGCAATGCCCAACTCGAGCAACACATCCCAACGGCGGGTGTTGCCACGGCGTTGGCCCCAATCGGCCAACACAGCGAGTTGGGCCAAAGAATCGACCAAAAACCACACCCGCGCTTCAGGGTTTTGGCGCAACAAGAGATCCAGCCCATCCAGATCGGCATCCGTCACCAACTGGTTGGCGATGATGGCGCGCTGCACCCCCGCCGCCAGACCCACGCGCAGCTGGTGCACGTTGGCAAAGGTCAGGCCCCAAGCGCCCGCTTGCAGTTGCATGCGAAACAACTCGGGCGACAAGGTGGTCTTGCCGTGCGGGGCCAAGGCCACACCTTTGCGCTGCACAAAATCCTGCATCCAAGCCAAGTTGTGCACGAGGGCTGGGCGTCGCAACACGGCCATCGGGTATGCCAGCGCATCGTCCAGCAGGTTCCAGTTGCGTGCGCCCAACTGCGACACCGCGCAGGACACAGCCGCCAAGAGGAAGCCCTTGCAAGCTGCGTTCAGTACAAAATCGTTTTTCATGTCGCTTTGCTCCATTCACCGCGTGGACCCTTTTGCGCTGATTCTCCCACCGCACACTGAGTCCTTGCTCTTTTTGTTCACATGACACAGCCCTCCAAAACCCTCGACATCGTGGCCTTGGGTGAAGCCATGGTCGAGTTCAACCAACGTCCCCATTCAGATGCCAACGATGCCCCGTTGTATGCGCAAGGCTTTGGTGGCGACACCAGCAACGCCGCCATTGCTGCTGCCCGAGCCGGTGCGCGGGTGGGCTACTTGACGCGTTTAGGCACCGACCGCTGGGGCGACCACCTGATGGACCTGTGGCGGCGGGAAAACGTGGACACCAACACCGTGCTGCGCGATACCCAAGCGCCCACGGGCATGTACTTTGTAAGCCACGACGTACAAGGCCACCACTTCAGCTATGCACGTGCTGGATCTGCGGCCAGCCGCATGCAGCCGCTAGACCTGGCGCACTGGCAAGAGGCGATTGCCAGCAGCCAGTGGCTGCACCTGTCGGGCATCTCTTTGGCGATTTCCGCCTCGGCTTGCGACACGGCGTTTGCCGCCATGGCGCATGCCTGCAAAGTGGGGACACGGGTGGCGCTCGATTCCAACTTGCGTTTGTCTCTCTGGCCGCTGGCCCGGGCGCAGGCCTGCATCCGCCACGCGGTGAATCTGTGTGATCTGTTCTTGCCAAGCCTCGAAGACATGACCGCGCTCACCGGCCTCACCCAAGCGGCCGACATCATCGCCTGGAGCCACGCCCATGGTGCGGCGCAAGTGGTGCTGAAACTCGGTCCTGAGGGCGCTCTGGCCAGTGACGGCCACCACCAACGCCAAGTGCCAGGCCATGCGGTCACGGCCGTTGACGCCACGGGTGCGGGCGATTGTTTTGCGGGCAACTTGCTGGCGCGTTTATCGGCCGGCGACGACTTGTGGGCCGCTACCGCTTATGCCAATGCCGCAGCCAGTTTGTCGGTGCAAGGCTTCGGCGCGGTCGGTCCCTTGCCATCACGTGACGCCGTGCTGAAGGTGTTGAACGCCCCATCGAAAGGCACACACGCATGAGCAGCCCAAGACCTTTGATCGCCATCGACTGGGGCACCTCTTCGCTGCGCGGCGCACGGCTCGGTGCCAGCGGCCAGGTGCTCGAATCCCGCGAATTTCCGCGAGGCATCCTCACCGTACCGCCTGGGCAGTTTGAAGCGGTGTTCCACGAACTGTTTGGCGACTGGATGCAAGCGCCGAGAGCGCTCTGCCTGATCTCGGGCATGGCCGGCAGCCGCCAAGGCTGGCAAGAAGCGCCCTACTGCCCTTGCCCTGCCGGCTTTGCCGAACTGGGTCAGCACCTGCTGTGGTTGCAGCCCGGGCGCATCGCCTTGGTGCCGGGCCTGAGCTGTTTAGGCGCAGATGCGCTGAACACGCCCGACGTGATGCGCGGCGAAGAAGTGCAGATTTTTGGCGCACTTCAGCTGACTGGGCGCGACAGTGCCACCCTGGTGCTGCCGGGCACGCACAGCAAATGGGTGCAGGTGCACAGCGGTCACGTCATGCAGTTCCAGACCTTCATGACCGGGGAGGTGTTTGCGCTGATGAGCCAGCACTCCATTTTGGGCAAGACCCTGGACCTGAACGGTGCCTTCGACGAAGCAATTTTTTTGCAAGGCGTGGACCAAAGCCAGCAGAGCGGCAGTGTGTTGCACCACCTGTTTGCGGTGCGCACCCTGGGCTTGTTTGACCGCCTGAGCACGGCCCAATTGCCCAGTTACCTGTCGGGCCTGCTGATCGGCGAAGAGCTGCGCACCCAGACCGTCAACGCCGATTCAGGCCCCGTGATCCTGATCGGCAGCGACACCCTGACCCGGCGCTACAGTCTGGCCCTGCAACAATTGGGCATCGCCTGCCAAAGCCATGGCGCCGAAGCCACCTGGGCAGGCCTGCACGCCCTGGCCTCCAAATTGACGAGCACGCCATGAACACCTCAACCGATCCCCAACAAGCACTGGCCCAAGCCTTGGCCCAACTGCCCTTGATCGCCATCTTGCGTGGTCTCACACCTGCCGAAGCACCCGCCATCGGCCACGCATTGGTCAGCAGCGGCTTTGCCATCATCGAGGTGCCACTCAACTCGCCCGAGCCTTTGAAAAGCATCGCTGCACTGACCGAGCAATTTCCGCAAACCCTCATCGGTGCAGGCACCGTGCTGAATGTGCAGCAGGTCAAAGATGTGCACGCTGCAGGTGGCCGCTTGGTCGTGGCCCCCAACTTCAACCCGGCGGTGGTCGCGCAGGCCTTGGCCCTGAACATGGTGGTGTTGCCCGGCGTGGCCACACCCACAGAGGCCTTTGCAGCACTTGACGCGGGCGCGCACGGTCTCAAGCTGTTCCCCGCCGAGATGATCTCGCCTGCCACCGTCAAAGCCCTGCGCGCCGTGCTGCCGAAAGACGCTGCCCTCATGCCCGTGGGCGGCATCACGCCCGACAAC
>JACDQO010000079.1 GCA_015657605.1 Limnohabitans sp.
AAGGCCTTCACGATGTCTTGGGCCACCGAAGGCTTCTCTGCAATTACCAGTGTCTTCATGTCATTACAATCCGTTGTCTCGCGTGTGCGCACGCGCCCGGGCACGCGCTCACGCACGCGCCCACATGAATTCACCATAACAAATTTTTTGACGTCGTGGCCAAACCCTGTTTCCTCCCCCAGCCACCCCATCCCATTCGCGTCCGGCAAACGCATCCAGACCCGCCGCTCTGGCGTGCATGGCAAGGGCGTCTTCGCTTTGCAAGACATCGCCGAGGGCGAGAC
This sequence comes from Limnohabitans sp., assembly GCA_015657605.1. Taxonomy (GTDB): domain Bacteria; phylum Pseudomonadota; class Gammaproteobacteria; order Burkholderiales; family Burkholderiaceae_C; genus Limnohabitans_A. The sequence continues at coordinate 285 of JACDQO010000079.1, forward strand.
CCTGATCGAGTATGTGGGCGAGGTCATCAGCTGGGACGAGGCGCAAGACCGCCATCCACACGACCCCCATGACCCGAACCACACGTTTTACTTCCATGTGAACGAAGACCGGGTGATCGATGCGCTGCACGGCGGCAACTCGTCCCGCTGGATCAACCACAGCTGCGACCCCAACTGCGAAGCCGATGAAGAGAACGACCGCATTTTCATCAAAGCCATCCGCAACATCAATGCGGGCGAAGAGCTCAATTACGACTACGGCCTGATCATCGACGAGCCTTACACCAAGAAGCTCAAAGCCGAATACCCCTGCTGGTGCGGTAGCGCCAATTGCCGGGGCACGCTGCTGTCGCCCAAAGAGCGCAAAGACACGCCCAAAACGCCCAAGCAGAAAAAAAGCAAAGCCGATAAGGTCAAAGCCTCCAGCGGCAAAAAGCGCTGAGCCATGCCACTGGACAGCCCGACCCACCCTTGGCCCGCCGAAACGATCTGGACGCAGGTGTATCCCCTGCTGCCCGATTTCACGGTAGAGGTGCTGCCCGAAATCGACTCCAGCAACAGCGAACTCATGCGCAGAGCCCGTGCAGGGCAACACGAAGCCACCTTGCTGGTGGCCGAACGCCAAACTGCAGGACGGGGCCGTCAAGGCCGGGGCTGGCAAAGCCAAGCGGGTGACTCGCTCACTTTCTCCATCAGCCTGGCTTTGAGCCCGCAAGACTGGTCCGGCTTGTCTTTGGCCGTGGGTTTGAGCTTGGCCGAAAGTTTGCACCCCGATGTTCGCCTGAAATGGCCCAATGATTTGTGGTTTGAAGACCGCAAGTTGGGCGGCATCTTGGTCGAAGCGGCCAGCATGGGCGGCCGCAGCCAAGTGGTGGTGGGCGTGGGCCTGAACATTCGCCCGCGGCCTGCAGAGGGCTTGAGCACCGCCCCTGCGGCCTTGTCAGAGCTGCTGCCCGATTGCAGCGCGGCAGATGCCTTGGCCCGGGTGGCTTCACCCTTGGTTCAAGCGCTACTGGCCTTTGAAACTTCGGGCTTTGCGCCCCTGCAAAAGCGCTTCGAGGACCGCGATGTGCTCAAAGGCCGCCAAGTGCACACCAGCGATGGCCAGCAAGGCTTATCCCTGGGTGTTAGCCGTGGGGGTGCGTTACGATTGCAGACCGAATTGGGCGTGCAAGACATCCTCAGCGCCGAAATCAGCGTACGACCTTTGATCTGACTGGACACTGAACCATGTTGAAATACTGGGTGGCCCTTTTGGTGGTGCTCAACGCCCTTGCACTGGCATGGCAATGGGATGACACTGGCCCCATGGGGCTGGGGCCCTCAGCAGCACCAAGACCT
>JACDQO010000080.1 GCA_015657605.1 Limnohabitans sp.
ACCAGCACGCTGGCAATGCCAAAGGCCACCGACAGGCCCACAAAAAACCGGATGGCCGTGTTGGCGGTGCTTTGCGCACTCACCGCTGCAAAAAACTGTGCCCCGGTCTTGATCCAGCTGTCGGCCTGCACCCCGGTGGCCGCCTGAATGCGCTGGGCGATGACTTCGGCCGCGTACACATCGCGCACCGTGACTTCGATGCTGGTCACCCCGCCCAGCAAGCCCAACAGGCTTTGGGCGGTGCGCAGCGCCACAAAGGTGCTGCGCTGGTTGGCGCCTTTGTTGCCCAAGTCAAACACGCCGCTGATGGTCAAGCTGGTGGCCAGTCCCGCCGCATTGCTCACGCGCAGCTTGTCGCCCACGTCCACGCCCAGGTCGCTGGCCAAGTCAGTGCCGATCAATATGTCCTGGCCCGTCAAGCGCGGTATGCCCCGCACCATTTTTCAGGCAGCTTGACGATCTGGAAATACCCCTCAGGCTCCACCCCCGTCATGCTGATGGCACGGCTGGCACTGCCACGCACCGCCAGCGCCGAGCCACTCACCACGGGCGAGACCACCGTCACATCGGGCATGTCGCGCACCGTGGAGATCAAGGACTGCCATTGGTCCAACGATTTGAGCCTTTGCAAAGGCGGCTGCACGATGGCGACATTCACCTCGCTGGGCGTGGCCGTGTGCAAAGTGCGGGTGAACTCTGGGGGCGGCAAAAGCTGAATGTGTGCCTGCGCCGACAACACCCGCGCGATGAAGTTGCCCTGCAAGCCCGCCATCAGCGCCGACATGAACACGATCACGCCCACCCCAATGGCCACGCCCACCAGAATGAAGACCGTCTGCATGCGGCCTTCACGCAAAAAGCGAATCGCCACAATCCATTCAAAGGGCACCCAAGGCTTGAACATTCTGCAGCCCGATCAAGTTTGCACACGCACGCGCTGACCTTCGCGCAAAGTCATAGGCGATGTGATCACGGCGTCGCCCTCACGCAAGCCGTCCAGCACTTCCACCCACGCGCCACCGCGCAAGCCCAGCCGCACAGGGCGGCGCACCGCATGACCCGCATCGCGCAGCCAAACCCAAGGCGCGGGCCCGTTGATGTCGTTGATGTGCCCCACCTGCAAGGCCAATACCTGCGCTTTGCGTGCCACCACCAAGTCCACCGACACGGTCATGTCCTGCCGCAAGGTTTGAACAAGTTCAGTGACATCGAGCTTGACCTCCACCGCGCCCGTCTGGGCATTGATACCGGGGTTGATGTAGGCCACTTGGGCCTTGAATTTTTGTTGCGGATAAGCATCGGCCGAGGCCAGAGCCTGCTGCCCCAATGCGATCAGGCGCAGGTTCTTTTCATCGATCTGCACCACCAGCTGCGTGGCCCCTTCAGGCGACAAAGTCATCAAGGCCTTGCCCGCCTGGACCACATCGCCGACCTCCACGTTGCGGATGATGAGCTGCCCACTTGCGGGTGCTTGGATGACCGCATAGCGGGCCTTGGCGTTGACCACTTCTTCATTGGCCTGTGCCTCGGCCACAGCACCCACGGCCAAGCTGTGCTCAGCGCCACCAGGCTGGGTCGATGCCACTTGTTTTTGCGCGGCCAGCACCTGGGCTTCGGCCAAGGTCAGGGCCTTGCGCGACTCGTCCAGCGCCGCCTGCCGATGAAGCCTTGCTCGAACAAAGCCAAACTGCGTTGCCCGCTGGCCCGCGCCGTGTCCAGACTGGCCTGGGCCTGACGCAGCGATTGCTGCACCACCGGCCCCTGCAAGTCGTTCAACTGCCGCAGCCGGCCCTTGGCCTGCATCACGGCCTGCTGGGCCTGCCGCTGGGCAGACTGCAACTCGGTGCTG
>JACDQO010000081.1 GCA_015657605.1 Limnohabitans sp.
ACCATGAGCATCTGCTCGATTGAAGACATCGCGGCCCACACGCAAGCCCCGTTTTGGTTTCAGCTGTACATGATGCGCGACCGCGAGGCCATGGCCCGCATGATCGACCGCTGCAAGGCCGCCAACGTGAGTGCCATGGTGCTCACACTCGATTTGCAGGTGATTGGCCAGCGCCACAAAGACCTCAAAAACGGCTTGACCGCGCCGCCCCGCCCCACCATTGCCAACATCATCAACCTGATGACCAAGCCCCGCTGGTGTTTGGGCATGGCCGGCACCAAACGCCACACCTTTGGCAACCTGGTGGGCCACGTCAAAGCCGTGAGCAACATGAAGTCGCTGGCCTCGTGGACCAACGAGCAGTTTGACCCAACCCTGAATTGGGAAGACATCGCCTGGGTCAAAAAGCAATGGGGCGGCAAGCTGATCTTGAAGGGCATCATGGACGTGGAAGACGCCCAACTGGCCGTGGCCAGCGGTGCCGACGCCATCGTGGTCAGCAACCACGGCGGCCGTCAGTTGGATGGCGCGCCCAGCAGCATCGAAGCCCTGCCTGCCATCGTGGCAGCGGTTGGTGACAAGATTGAAGTCTGGATGGACGGCGGCATCCGCAGCGGCCAAGACGTGCTCAAGGCCTGGGCGCTGGGCGCCAAAGGCGTGATGATTGGTCGCGCCATGGTCTATGGCCTGGGCGCCATGGGCGAAGCGGGCGTGACCAAAGCCCTGCAAATCATCCACAAAGAACTGGACGTGACCATGGCCTTTTGCGGCCACACCAACATCCAAAACGTCGACACCAACATCCTCTTGCCGGGCACCTTCCCAACGGCCTGAAGGCCTGACGCTCGCGCTATGCTTCACGGGTGAACTCTGCCCTGACCCGCCGCATTGCCCACCTCGACATGGACGCGTTTTACGCGTCTTGCGAGTTGCTGCGCTACCCGCAGCTCAAGGGCTTGCCGGTGGTCATTGGTGGCGGCCGCCGCAAAGAAGACGACCTGCTGGGCAAACTGCAACAGGCCTACCCCGACGGCGAGTGGACCGAAGACACCTTTACCGAACGGCTGGACCGCATTCCAGTCGACTTTTTCCCGCGCATTGAGGGCTACACCGGGCGCGGCGTGATCACCACCGCCACCTATGCGGCGCGGCAGTTCGGCATCGGCTCGGCCATGGGCCTGATGAAAGCCGCCAAGCTCTGCCCGCAGGCTATTCTTTTGCCCGTGGACTTTGAGCGCTATCGGTACTTCTCGCGCACCTTCAAAAGCATCATCACCGACATCGCCCCCGTCATGCAGGACCGGGGCGTGGACGAGGTCTACATCGACTTCACCGACGTGCCCGGCGGACAGCGTGAAGGCGGGCGCGTGCTGGCGCGGCTGATCCAGAAAAGCATTTTTGAAGCCACAGGCCTTACCTGCTCGGTGGGCGTTGCGCCCAACAAGCTGATCGCCAAAATGGCCAGCGAGTTCAACAAACCCAACGGCATCTCTGTTGTGCACGAGGCCGACCTGCAGACCCTGATCTGGCCACTCGCCTGCCGCAAGATCAACGGCGTGGGCCCCAAGGCCGATGAAAAGCTCAAGGGCTTTGGCATCCACACCATCGGCGACTTGGCGGCGCGTGAGCTGCACTGGCTGATTGAAAATTTTGGCAAAAGCTACGGCGCTTGGCTGCACGAAGCGGCATGGGGCCGCGACGACCGCCCGGTGGAAACTGAGAGCGAACCCGTCAGCATGAGCCGCGAAACCACCTTTGAGCGCGACCTGCACGCCGTGCGCGACCGCGAAGAACTCGGAGCCGTCTTCACAAGGCTGTGCCAGCAAGTGGCAGCCGATTTGCAGCGCAAAGGCTACGAAGGCAAAACCATCGGCATCAAGCTGCGCTATGACAACTTCCAGGCCGTGACACGCGACCAGACCCTGACGGAATACACCGCAGATGCCAAACACATCCGGCAAATCGCGGGGCAGTGCCTCAAAAGGGTTGACCTGTCACGCCGCATACGGCTGTTGGGTGTGCGGGTCGGGTCGCTGGTCAAAGCGGGGACAGCGCCCGCCCCTGTGGCCTCTTACAGTGAAGCATCTGCCAACCCACCACCCCAAGTGAATGACCATGGACAAACTGAGCTGCTTTTCCCTCTCGACTGAAAATCACATTGCCCACCTGGTGATGAACCGCCCCGAGGCGATGAACACCATGCACCCCACCTTCTGGCGCGAGCTGCACGAGG
>JACDQO010000082.1 GCA_015657605.1 Limnohabitans sp.
AAAAAGCCAGCCGCTAAAAAGCAGCCCCGGCCAAAAAAGCAGCAGCCAAAAAGACTAGCCGCTAAAAAGCCAGCCGCTAAAAAAGCGGTCGTGAAGAAAGCAGCCAAAAAACCAGCAGCAAAGAAGGCATCCAAAGCACCCGCTGCCCCTGCTGCACAAACGACTCTGAATCCTCAAGCTGCGTGGCCGTTCCCTTCGGCCGCCAAGCCCTGATTAGACCGTCTGGCGTTAGCCACAAAGCCCATCACTGGCAACAGTGATGGGCTTTTTTAATGCTGCGTCATCCTCCAAGATTCAAAATCTCAAGGATAAAAGCTCAAAAGACGGTATTGGGTAAACACGAGCAGAGGGTCGACCTCTACGGTCAAAGAGCCCTTCCAAACTTGGCCAGGCGACAAGACCTCCGGCGCTTGCGCTTCATTGGGCAAGAAAACACGGCGAACCACTGGGTTGTTGAACTCATCCAAGAGTGACAACTCCAAAGACGTGGTGGCCACGACCATTGGACCTGTGTTGCGAAGCGTCCAACTCAGCACGAATGATTCACCGCTTTGGGCGAAACTCGCGCCCTCAATCACGATGGCTTTTGGATTCATCCATGGCTTCACATGGCATTGCAAGGGACGACAGAGGGTTTCTAAAACGGGCAGGCTACTGGGCCACAAAGCCGCCATCGCATGGCGCTGAAGAAAGAAAGCTTGTCCCATCAACAACAAAGCCAAACCAGCCGCTGTGACATAGCCAACGATGCGTCCTCGGGACTTTTTTTCCACCAAATGCGATGACGGTTGCGGGGGAACTTCCGGCCTGAATGTCGCCAAAGCCTCCGAAAAAGCCATCAAATCGGCACTGACCTCTGGGTTCGGGGCTGCAGCAGGGCCCGAACGGTCCTCTCGCAACAAAAGCTCATCCAAAGGCACGCGGCTCACTGGGTCGACAGAAGCAGCCCGCAGCGTCTCAGCAGCCAAGCCTTCTGAGACATGGGGCAGTTGAAGAGTGGTGGATGGCACATCCAAGCCCGTGCCATTGAAGATCTCTTGGCAACTTCCGCAGCGAAGCCACCCACGTGCAGCTTGAATTTGCGCCAAGTCTAAGGGTAGACGGCAGCACAAGAGGGACAGCGAATGATCCTGGACATGACCTGATTGTAGTCAGGCGAACGCCATCTTCATGCCGCGCGAGACTTGCCCGTCATCAAAATCCAGCCATCTTGGGCATCGCTCACTTCGAGGTGAATCCAAGGCGCATAAGCGGCCTTGAGTTCATCGGCTTGGCGCTCCAAAATACCAGCCAAAACCAGCGATCCACCCGTCGCCACATGCGCGCACAACAAGGGGGCCAGGACACGCAGCGGTGTCGCCAAAATGTTGGCCAAAACCGTTTGGTACTGGCCTTGAGCCTTGTCTGGCAGTCCAGCGCGCAGAACCACATGGTTGGCAACTGCATTCAACTCGGTGGCGGTCACAGCCGCCTCGTCAATGTCCACGGCATCGATGTCGGTGGCACCGTACTTGGCTGCACCGATCGCCAAAATGCCGGACCCACAACCGTAATCCAGAACCCGTTGGTCGTGCACGCCATTTTGAGCAATCCAACGCAAACACATGCGGGTGGTGGGGTGCGTGCCCGTACCAAAAGCCAAACCCGGATCCAGTCGGATGATCTGACGGGCTTGCGCAGGCGGCTCATGCCAAGTGGGAACGATCCAAAAGTCTGATGTGACCTCGACCGGCGCAAACTGAGACTGTGTCAAGCGCACCCAGTCTTGGTCTTCCAGGGTCTGTATACCCAACAACTGACAATCTTCAAAAAAATCTTGTACAGCCAACAAAACAACTGCTTCTTTGGCTGCAGTTTCTAGAGCGAACAAAGCCACCATGCGTGAACGCTGCCAACCGTCTTTGGGTGGCGGCATGCCCGGCTCGCCAAACAAGGCCTGCTCGGCCGATGTATGGGCATCTGCGTCTTCCACAGAGACACTCAGGGCGTCCAGCGCATCGAGCGCATCACTCAACACATCCACCCGATCTTCGGGGCACAACAGGCTCAGTTCGTACATAAGGGATCAGCGTTTGCGCTGGCTCAACCAGTGTTCCAGATAGTGGATGTTGGTGCCGCCTTGCATGAACTTGGCGTCCACCATCAACTCACGGTGCAGTGGAATATTGGTTTGAATGCCCTCAATCACCGTTTCGTTCAAAGCCGTTTGCATCCGGGCCAAAGCTTGCTCACGCGTGTCGCCGTGAACGATCAGCTTGCCAATCATCGAATCGTAGTTCGGCGGTACAAAATAGTTGTTGTAGACATGCGAGTCCACCCGCACACCCGGTCCTCCAGGCATGTGCCAAGACGTGACACGACCGGGCGAAGGTGTGAATTTAAAGGGATCTTCGGCGTTGATTCGACATTCGATCGCATGCCCACGAATCTCAATTTGGCGCTGTGTAAAGGGCAGCTTTTCGCCTGCCGCCACCATGATCTGCGTTTTGACGATGTCCACACCCGTCACCCACTCGGTCACCGGATGCTCCACCTGCACACGCGTGTTCATTTCGATGAAGTAGAACTCACCGTTCTCATAGAGAAATTCGAAAGTTCCAGCACCGCGGTAATTGATCTTCTTGCAAGCAGCGACGCAACGGTCTCCGATCTTGTCAATCAACTTGCGGGGGATGCCAGGCGCTGGCGCTTCTTCGATCACTTTTTGATGACGGCGCTGCATCGAGCAGTCGCGCTCGCCCAGGTAAACCGCGTTGCGGTGCTTGTCTGCGATGATTTGAATTTCTACGTGGCGCGGGTTTGCAAAAACTTTTCCATGTAGACCGCAGGGTTGCCAAAGGCAGCACCCGCTTCTGCTTTGGTCATTTGCACCGCATTGATCAAGGCTGCCTCGGTGTGCACCACACGCATGCCTCGACCACCACCCCCGCCTGCAGCCTTGATGATGACCGGGTAACCGATCGACTTGGCAATGCGTCGAACCTGAACCGGGTCGTCTGGCAATTCACCCTCAGAACCGGGTACGCAGGGCACACCAGCGCGGATCATGGCCTGTTTGGCCGAGACCTTGTCGCCCATGATGCGAATGGATTCAGGCGTAGGGCCGATGAATTGGAAACCGCTCTTTTCTACCCGCTCCGCAAAATCGGCGTTTTCACTCAAAAAACCATAACCAGGGTGGATGGCCTCTGCGTCGGTCACTTCAGCTGCCGAGATGATGGCCGGCATGTTGAGGTAACTCAAAGCTGACGCAGCGGGCCCAATGCAAACCGCCTCTTCGGCCAATTTGACGTACTTGGCCTCTTTGTCGGCTTCGGAATAGACCATCACCGCCTTGACACCCAACTCGCGGCAAGCGCGTTGGATACGCAGGGCGATCTCGCCACGGTTGGCGACCAGGATTTTCTTGAACATGAAATCCCCGATGCTTTATTCGACGATGAAAAGAGGCTGACCGTATTCCACGGCTTGGCCGTTTTCACACAGGATCTGCGTGACGGTGCCGGACTTGTCGGATTCGATTTCGTTGAGGATCTTCATCGCCTCGATGATGCAAAGGGTGTCGCCTTCTTTGACCACGGATCCAATTTGGATGAAAGGTGCAGAGCCGGGGCTCGATGAACGGTAAAAAGTACCCACCATTGGCGATTTGACCGCATGGCCGGACGCCGCTTCTGCGACTGCAGGGGTATCAACAACGGGGGCTGGTGCTGCCACCACTGGCGCAGCAGCCACAGGAACAGCTTGCTGAAGCACCACAGGCGCTGGTGCGCCAACGCTTTTGACAATGCGGACCTTGCCCTCGGCTTCGGTGATCTCCAACTCGGAAACATTCGAGTCGGACACCAAATCAATCAGTGTTTTGAGTTTGCGCAAATCCATAAGATCCTCCGAGGCTTGAAACACATGTAATGGATCGAATTTACACTAAATTTCAACAAAGACCCTTAAACATATCTGTTCTTGGCCGTCCTTGCACAAAAGCAAAGCCGAAAACAAGCCTATGGGCAGCCGAGGGTGGCGCCTGCTTCACAAAAGGGCGTTCAGACAGCCGCTGCGCGCCATTGGCTGAGATCCTGATCGGTCAATTGACCCATCTTTTGTCGCCAAATGCTGCCATCTGCTTTGAAAAATACCGTAAATGGCAAACCACCCACCGTATTGCCCAAAGATTTGGCCAAGTTTGTACCTTCTAAACCCGCCAAACC
>JACDQO010000083.1 GCA_015657605.1 Limnohabitans sp.
TCTTGCCGCAAATCACCGACAATCGCAGCCAAGGCATCCATCCCCCTGATTCTTTTAGCCCAAGGCCCCACCATGAACATCCTTGTCCTGCACGGCATCAACCTGAACATGTTCGGCAAACGCGACCCAGCCCAATACGGCACCACGACGCTGGACGAAATCAACACCCAAGTGACGGCTTTGGGCCAAGAACTGGGGGCCCAGGTCGAGTGCTATCAAACCAACTTCGAAGGCGAAATGGCCGAGCGCATCCACCGCGCCCACGCCGATGGCGTGCAGGCCGTGGTCATCAACGCCGGGGCCTGGACGCATTACAGCTATGGCATCCGCGATGCGCTGGCCATCCTCAAGTGCCCCATCATCGAGGTGCACATGTCCAACATCCACGCCCGCGAAGCCTTTCGCCACCACTCGGTGATCGCTGACATCGCCAAAGGCCAAATTGCCGGTTTTGGTGTGGACAGCTATTTGCTGGGTCTGCGCGCTGCGGTCTCAGCCGTCCGCGGCTGATTCAAGCGGGCACCGAGCCCAACACCTTCTGCAAGGCCTGGTCAAAGGCCTGTGCTGCCTCGTACTGCACCCAGTGCCCTGCCCCGGCCACGGTGTGCCACTGTCCCCAAGCTAGCGTCATGCGGGGCATGGCTGCTTGGAGCTCTGACAAGCGTTCCCGGTACAAAGCATCGTGCTCACCAAAAATGGCGCTCACTGGCACCTGCAATTGAGGCAAGGCACGCGCCACGATGTCGGTCGATGACAAGCGCCTGCGTGGCATGCGGTCGCGCTGCACATTGGCGGCATGCAAGCTCAGCGCCAAGTCGTCCAAAGCGGTGGGCGATTCGAGCATGAGCGCCATCAGGTTGTGGCGGTGCACTTGGTTCTGTGCCTCGGGCGTGGGCAAATGCCGCCAGCCTTTGAGCGGCACCCTCTGAGACGTCGCCATGCCCATGCCCGGCGCGCCGACCAACACCAGTTGCTCTGCGTCTTGGGGTTGCGCGGCCAGCCACAAAGCGCCCGCCATGCCGCCAAACGAAAAACCCACCACCCGCACCCGATCACCACTGGCACCATTGGCTTGCAGCTGCTGCAAGCCTGCGTGCAGGTGGGCGGGCAAAGCGTCCACATCGGTGCAGCCGGGCGGCAAATCCGAGTCGCCAAAACCGGGCAAGTCGGGCACCAAGACCCGCCAGCCTGCCGCTTGCAATGGGGCGATGTTGCGCACCCAGTGCGTCCAGCTGCCGCTGCCGCCGTGCAGCAAAACCACGGCGGGCTGCGAAGGCAGCCCCCAAGCGTGCCAAACCGTGCAGCTGCCGCCCAAAGTGGTGTGCAGCCTTGTGGCCCCACCCAGCGACACGCGCAGATCGGCGGGTAAGAATTCAGGACATTCAAACGGGTTCATGCAAGCGCCACACTTTAAAGGCCGCCATCGTGGCCACCACACTGGTCAGCACACTGAGCACAAAGACACTCTGCAAACCCCAGCGCTCACTGACCAATCCGCCCAACAAGGCGCCCAACACGCCTGGAAAGCCGTAGGCAATCACGGTGTAGAGCGCCTGCCCGCGACCACGCAAACGCCCAGAAAAATGTTGCGATATCAGCGCAATGCAGGCCGTGTGGTGCGTAGCAAAGGTGATGGCGTGCAGGGTTTGCGCCAGCAGCAAAACCCACAACACATCGGCCCAAGTCGCGGTCATCAGCATCCGCAGCACCATCACGGCCGAGCACAGCACCAGCAAGCCGCCAAAGGCATGCGCGGCAACCAGCGCGACTGGGTGAAAAACCAGACGATCTCGACCGCCACCGACACGGCCCACAACAGGCCGATCATGGTTTTGCTGTAACCCAGCGAATCGAGGTAAAGCGAGAAAAACACATACACCCCAATGTGCGACAGCACATGGAAAAACGTGGAAGTGAAAAACCAGAACACCGGCTTTTGGCGCAGCACGGGCCACACAGGGGCATGCTCATCGGTGTGGTGAGCGGCCTCTTTCAGGTCCGGCATCCACCACACACTCAGCAGCACCGCCCCCAGGGTCAACACCGTCCAGGCCGGAAAGTGCTGCATGCCAAAGGCCTCGAACCAGGCCCCCGCCGCAAACACCGTGACCAGAAAACCCATGGAACCCCACAGCCGCACCCGCCCATAGCGCTTGGTGTCAAAAGCCCCGCCCCGGCTGACCAGGTGCGCCATGGCCGCCTCGCTCATGGGCATCATGGCGCTGGTGTGGGTGAACATGAGCAGCAGCACCAGCCCCAGGCCCAGCGGCCCCCAATCCCAAAACAGCAAACAAGCCGTGGCAAACGCCACCCCGGCGCCAATGCGCAGCAACTTGACGCGCTCACCCGTGCGGTCACTGATGGCGCCCCAGGCATAAGGGGCAAACAAACGGGTGGTGGCCTGCACGGCCGTGAGCACGCTGATGGTCAGCAAGCTCAAGCCCATGTCCTGCAGCCACAGCGGCAAATACGGGTTGAAAAACCCAATGTGTGCAAAGTAACTGGCCGACAACGCGGCAAAAGGCCAAAGCTGACGGCGTGGCGTCATGCCTTAAGGCTTGGTCGCAGCGATCGGGGCCTGCGCGTGCTCGACATCACCGCACTGGGCGCGGTGCTGCAAGGCGTGCTCCATCACCACCAGCGCCAGCATGGCCTCGGCAATCGGCGTGGCGCGGATGCCCACGCAAGGGTCGTGGCGGCCTTTGGTGATGACTTCGGTGGGCTGACCGCTTGAGTCGATCGATCGCGGGCAAGTCAGGATCGAGCTGGTGGGCTTGATGGCCACTGACACTTCGATGTCTTGTCCGGTGCTGATGCCGCCCAGCACGCCGCCCGCGTTGTTGCCCACAAAGCCGTCCGGCGTGAGCGTGTCGCCCGCCATGCTGCCTTTTTGTGTGACGCAGCCAAAGCCCGCGCCAATTTCCACGCCCTTGACGGCGTTGATGCCCATCATGGCGTAGGCAATGTCGGCGTCGATCTTGTCAAACAGCGGCTGGCCCAGGCCCACGGGCACGCCACGGGCCACCACGCGCAGTCGTGCACCGCACGAATCGCCCGACTTGCGCAGCGTGTTCATGTAGTCCTCCAGCGCCGACACATCGGCCACTGGGGCAAAAAACGGGTTGTTCGGCACGTGGTCCCAGCTCTCAAAGCCAATCGGCACGTCACCAATTTGGGTCATGCAGCCGACAAAAGTGGTACCGAACTTCTCTTTGAGCCACTTCTTGGCCACCGCACCTGCGGCCACCATGGGGGCGGTCAAGCGGGCCGACGAGCGCCCGCCACCACGCGGATCGCGCAGGCCGTATTTGCGCCAATAGGTGTAGTCGGCGTGACCAGGGCGGAAGGTCTGCAAATGTCGCCGTAGTCCTTGCTGCGCTGGTCGGTGTTGTTGATCAGCAGGCAAATCGGGGTGCCGGTCGTCAGGCCTTGGTAAACGCCCGAGAGGATTTGCACCGCGTCGGGTTCGTTGCGCTGGGTGACGAATTTGCTGGTGCCAGGGCGGCGTCGGTCCAGGTCCGGTTGGATGTCGGCCTCACTCAAGGGCATGCCCGGGGGGCAGCCGTCGATCACGCA
>JACDQO010000084.1 GCA_015657605.1 Limnohabitans sp.
CAGGTCAATTGACTTTGGCCAAAGACAAAGCCAGTGACCAAGCCACAGGCATGGTGGTACAGGCCATGGGTCTTTTGGGTGTGCCTTACCGCCGGGGCGGCAGCACCGAAAGCACAGGATTTGACTGCAGTGGTTTTGTGCGTCACTTGTACGAAAAATCAGTCGGTCGTCTCTTGCCCCGTCGCGCCGAGGAGCAAGCCCGCGCCACCCAAGTGATCAATAAGGAAGAACTCAAACCCGGTGACTTGGTTTTCTTCAACACCATGCGCCGGACCTTCAGCCATGTGGGCATTTATGTGGGCGATGGCCAGTTCATTCACTCGCCCCGTGCTGGTCAATCGGTGCGGGTCGAAGACATGCGCAGCGCTTATTGGCAAAAACGCTTCAACGGCGCACGCCGCGTACACCTGGACAGCGAAAACGCCAAACCATGAAAACCCAAATTGACCACCTGGTGGTGGTGGCCTCCTCTTTGGATGTGGGCGTGCAATGGTGCGAAGCCACCTTGGGCATCACCCCATCTGCCGGTGGCGAACACGAAAAATATGGCACCCACAACCGCCTGTTCAAAATCGCCACGCCCCAATACCCCTTGGCCTATTTTGAGATCATCGCCATCAACCCTGAGGCTGTGATTCCCAAACGTCTGCAAGTCACGCGCTGGTTTGACATGGACGACTTGGCCTTGCAAAAAACCATCGCCCAAGAACCTCGCCTGGTGCACTTTGTCAGCAGCACCGAAGACCTCAAGGCGGCCCGTCACGCCTTGCGCACCCAGGGCATTGAACGTGGGCAAATCGTGCATGCCAGCCGAAAGTCAAGCAAAGGCATGCTGCACTGGCAAATCACTGTGCGTGAAGACGGTGAGCGCCTGTTCAACGGCTGCCTGCCCACCTTGATTCAATGGGGCAAGCCCGATGCCACGGACCCGCTGCGCTTGCACCCGCGCAACAGCTTGCCCCGCTCGGGTGTGACGCTGCAAAGCCTGACCCTTCACCACCCCAGCAGTGCCAAACTGCAGACCGCACTGGATGGAGTGGGCCTAACCGGTGTGGAAGTGGTGGATGGACCCGCCAACTTGGTGGCCACCTTGCAGACCCCCAAAGGTTTGGTGCAATTGCAAAGCTTGGGGATTTAGCTCTCTTTGGGCAAAGCCAAGAGCAGCGCCATGCCCACCACCATCACCGCGGCTGTCAGCCACAAAGCGCCTTTGAAACTGCCCGTGGCCTGCGCCATGGCCCCGGCCACAACGGGCGCGATCATTTGTGCTGCCCCATAGCTCAAGGTCAAACGGGCCATGGCCTTGCCGGGGTTTTGGGGCGCACGGCGCCCCACCAAAGCCAAAGTCAGGCTCACGATGCCGATGAAGGTGGCGCCATAACCCACGGCACCAATCAACGCAGCCGCCAGTGAACCCGACAAGGCAGGCAACACGATGGACACCGTCTGCAGACCAAACGCCAGCAGCAAGGCCGGGATGTCGCCCAGCCGCCGGGCCACCAAATCCCACACAAAAACCGCCGGCATAGCCGCCAAACCCACCAAGGCCCAACCAGAGTGCCCTGCCCGGCCAGGGCCGGTTCGCGCTCGACAATGGCCACCGTGAAGGTGGCACTGATGACATAGCCCCAACCGGCTGCAAAGTAGCTCAGGCCCATGGTCCACAACCAACGCCGAGACACCCCAGGCGGCGCATGCGCCTGCGCTTGTGGCGTGGGTACAGGGGGCACCGGGGGCCGCCACAGCCAAGCGGGCACAAAAAACAACAAGCCCAAACCTGCAAAAGCCAACCACTGGTCAGACCAGAGGGTCCAGATGTCAGACAAGACCCAGGCGCCTAACGCAGACACCACAATGCCCAAGCCCAAACCGATGAAGTAAACCCCCAGCTCTGGCCGCCGACCTTGGCGCATCAACCAACCCAACACCAAGCCAGAACCCAGCAGCATGCCAGTGGCACTGCACAGTCCGCCCATAAAGCGCCACAAACCCCAAGCGGGTAACCAGCTCGACAAAGCCATCGCCGCTGTGGTGAGCAATGCCATCCACAGGCCAGCACTGTAAAAACGGTGACGCCAGCGCACATCGTCCATCCAGGCGGCCACCATGGCGCCCACGATGTAGCCGGCGTAATTGATGGCCGCCAATCCCCCTGCGGCGGTATCGTTCAAGCCGGTTTGCAATTGCATGGCTGGCAACAAAGGCGTGTACACGAACCTGGCCAGACCAATGGTCAAAACCAAACCGCAAATACCGCCCAGCATGACTTGCCAAGCCTGCAAGGGTCGCTTGGGCGTGAATGTGGGTGAAGTGGTCATGCCCATAGGTTAACGTGAGTTTCTGGTGTGGACCGGTGAAGACTGGGCCTGCATACGTCCTCTGACAAGCCCTTGACCGCGTCACTCAGACGACAGCACACAAGGCCGGTGCAGGGTTTACACCCTGCCACAGCCCAAAGCAGAACTCTAAAGTGAATTCCACATTACAAGGAGACCGTCATGACCCACCCACACCTGTCCGCTCAGTCCGGCACCCACACCCGCAACGCCATGAAGGGCCCAATGGCCTCTCCTTTGCGCCGCAGCCTCGGCTTGCTGGTGCTCAGTTTGGGGGCTTTGTGTGCCACAGGCGCCTCGGCACAAGCTTTCCCAAACAAACCCTTGCGCTTGGTGGTCACCTTCCCGCCAGGGGGTGCGCCGGACATCTTGGCCCGCCTGTTCAGCGAAAAAGCCCAATTGGGTTTTCCGGTGGTGGTCGACAACCGTCCTGGCGCTGGCGGCAACATCGGCGCTGACAACGTGGCCAAGTCGCCCGGGGATGGTCACACCATCGTCATGGGCACCGTGGGCACGCACTCCATCAACGGGGCGCTGTACGAAAAAATGCCTTACGACATGGTCAAGGACTTCAGCCCCATTTCCTTGATCGCCTCGGCACCCAATTTGCTGGTGGTCAACAACGCCTTGCCCGTCAAAAACGTGCCTGAACTCATCGCCTACATGAAGGCCAACCCCAACAAGTTGTCTTTTGGCTCCCCCGGCATTGGCACCTCGGTGCACGTCTCGGGCGAATTGTTCAAGTCCCTCACGGGCACCACCATGACGCACGTGCCCTACAAAGGCCGTCAATTTGCCATCCCCGACCTGGTCGGCGGCAGCATCCAAGTCATGTTTGACAACATGCCATCTGCCCTGCCCATGGCCAAAGAGGGCAAGATCCGCGCCTTGGCTCAAACCACGGCCAGACGCTCACCTGCTGCGCCCGATGTGCCTACTGTGGCCGAGACAGTGCCAGGCTTTGAAGCCACCACCTGGTTTGCCATGTTCGCACCCGCCAACGTGCCCAAGCCCGTCATCGACCGCCTGAATGCCGAGGTGCTGCGCGTTTTCAGACTGCCCGATGTGCAAGAACGCCTGAAAACTCTGGGCCTGGATGCGGTCTTGTCCAGCCCAGAAGAACTGGCGCGTTACCAAGCCACCGAAATCACCAAGTGGGCCAAGGTGGTCAAAGACTCGGGCGCCAAGGCCGAGTGATATGGCCCAACCAGCATGCGCCCGGACACATACACGGATGACCTGGCTGGTTGTCAGGCCTCAAGCCACAATGCCTTGATCGCGCAGAGCCTGAATTTGCGTGGCACTCAGGCCCATGCTGGCCAGCACCGAATCGCTGTCTTGACCGATGGAGGGCGCATTGCGGCGGTGCCCACCGGGCGTTCGTGAAAGCTTGGGCACGATGCCCGGCACCATCAAATCACTGCCATCGTCCATGTGCACCTTTTGAAGCATGTCACGCGCTTGGTAATGCGCGTCTTGCGCAATGTCGGCCACGGTGTAGATGCGCCCTGCCGGGACACTGGCTCGGTCCAGCGCGGCCAGCACCTCGTCCACCGTGTGCTGCGCCGTCCACTGGCCAATCACGCCATCGATTTCGGCCACGCGGGCCACGCGCCCGGTGTTGTCCTTCAAGGCCGGGTCTTGGGCCAGGTCGTCCCGGCCTATTTCGGCCATGAGCCGTTTGAAAATGCTGTCGCCGTTGCCTGCAATCAGGGTGTAGCCGCCGTCTTTGCACAGGTAAGCGTTGCTCGGTGCAATGCCAGGCAAGGCACTGCCCGCAGGTCCGCGCACGGCGCCAAAGGCGCTGTACTCGGGGAGCAGGCTTTCCATGCAATTGAACATGGCCTCGTACAAAGCCACATCGATGACCTGTCCTCGGCCCGAATTTTTTCGCTCGTGCAGCGCCAACAAAATGCCGATCACGCCATGCAAAGCCGCCAGCGTGTCGCCCAAGCTGATGCCCACACGCACCGGCACCCGGCCCGGCTCGGCCGTCAGGTGACGGATGCCGCCCATGGCCTCACCCACCACGCCAAAACCGGGGCGATCGCGGTAAGGGCCGGTCTGCCCATAGCCACTCACGCGCAGCATGATCAAACGTGGATTCAAAGCCAACAAATCGTCGGGCCCCAGACCCCAGTTTTCCATGGCACCTGGCCGGAAATTTTCAATCAACACATCGCTCTCGGCGGCCAACTGGCGCACGATGTCTTGCGCGGCGGGCTGCTTGAGGTCGAGCGCCAAAGACTGCTTGTTGCGCGACTGCACTTGCCACCAGACCGAGGTGCCGTCTTTCATCAAGCGCCATTGGCGCAAGGGGTCGCCCCGAGCCGGGCGGCTCGATCTTGACCACATCCGCACCAAAGTCGGCCAAGGTTTTGGCGGCAAAAGGCCCGGCAATCAGCTGGCCCAGTTCCAGGACTTTGAGTCCGGCCAAGGGGCCGGTGGCGGGTGAAAAAGCTTTGGCGTTCGTCATGGTTTGGCAAAGTCAGCATCCACCCAGGCCTGGGCAGTTTGTCGATTGAACTTGAACCCGGCTGCGACCTTGACCTCGGCCAGGGCATCGCCGCCTTCGTCCTGCGCACTCAGCATGGCGTAGGGGTTGTCTTCGTCAGGCACGATGCGCAGCAACACCGTCACCCGGCTGTCTTTGCCGTTGACGGTCACGCTCTGGTTCAGTTGTGCATGCAGCTGCTGCTCGCTGCGGCGCACAAACTCGCTGGCGGTTTTCACCAAGGTGATGAAAGCCAAGCCGTCCAACGGCTTGGGGTTCTTTTTGTCGCGCCCCATGGTCCACGGCCCGACCAAGGCGGGCTCGGACTCACCGTCTTTGTACATGGCCACCGCCCAACCATCGTCATCGTCATTCTTGATGACCTCTGCAGTCCATTGCTCGTTTTGCCAAAGGCGCGGCTCTTGGACCAGCGGCTGGTCTTGCATGTCTTGGGTGTCGTTGTTCATCGTCTGGGTCATTCAAATCAAGCGCCGATCATGCCTCAAGGCCGCAGGTGCAATGCCAGCACCAGCACCTGGCTGGCCCCCTGCTCGCGCAAAAGTGCGGCCGCTACGGTGGCCGTCCAGCGGGTGCGCACATCGGTGGCCACCAGCAGCACCGGCCCGTCGGGCATGGCGGTATCGGCTGCCAGCCGAATGGCCGACTCCAAGTGCGCCACCACCGGGGTGGACGCGGTGTCGTCCGGCGCAGGGCCGCCCTTCCAACTGAACACATCGTTCAGTGGCAAACGGCCCTTTTGGGCAATGTGTTCGGCCAAGCGCCGGTTCGAGGCCATATCGGGCGCAGGCATGGGCACCACACACACCGGGCGCTCAGGCCAATTTTTGGCCCAGCGGCCCAGTGTGGCCAAGGCCCCGGCCAGTAACTCGGGGGGCACATCGCCCGAAGGGGCCAGGCGCAAAGCCTGCAACTCGGTCACCCAACCCGGATCGTCGGCAAAGGCCACAGCGCGGCCCGCATCAAAACCACGGACCGTGCCTTTGCGCCCCACCCCACCCGGCCAGCGCTTGCGCGGCTCGATGTCCACGTCCATGCCGCGCAAAAAGTTGCGTGCAGCCATCAACTTGTCTTGTGAAGGCGTGAGGCCCGGAAACGGCAAATGCCCGGTGCACACCGAGCAACGCCCACAGGGCGCGGGCGAAGGGTCGTCCAGCGCGGTTTGCAAATACGCCATCAGGCAGCCCTGGCCGTGCGCGTACTGGCGCATGATGCCGGCCTCTTGCTGGCGCACCTGGGCCAACGCCGTCCATTTGGCGGTATCGTGCACATAAGGCACACCCGTGGCACGCCAGGCCGATCCGTCCTTATCCACCACCCCCTCGACCGCCAAAATTTTGAGCAATGCCTCCAGCCGCCCCCGGCGCACACCCGTGTCGGCTTCGATCTCCAGCAAACTGCGCCCATCGTTGCCCAGATTCTGCAAGACCTTTTCTGCGGTAGATGCATCCGGAATGGATGCCGTTGCGAAGTAATCCCAAATCCGTTCATCGGCATCCGACGGCAGCAACACCCCTTCTGCGTGGGCCACCGCCCTGCCCGCCCGGCCCACTTGCTGGTAATAGGCCACCGGGGTCGAGGGCGAGCCCACATGCACACAAAACCCAAGGTCCGGCTTGTCATAACCCATGCCCAGCGCCGAAGTGGCCACCACCGCCTTGACCTGGTTGTGGCGCAAACGCTCTTCCACTTTCAGCCGGGTTTCGGCGTCGGTCTGGCCCGAATAAGCGTCGACCGCGTGGCCGCAGCTGCGCAAAAACGCGGTGAGCCGCTCGGCCTCGGCCACCGTCAGCACATACACAATGCCCGAGCCGGGCAGCTGCTCCAGCGCATCGGCAATCCAAGCGTAGCGCTGCAAAGGCGACAAACCCGGCACCACCGACAGCGTGAGCGAGGTGCGGGCCAGCGTCCCGCGAAACGTCACCGTGCCCGCGCCCAACTGCTTGCCAATGTCCAGCGTGACCCGCTCGTTGGCCGTGGCCGTGGTGGCCAGGACGCTGGCCGTGGGTGTGGACAGCAGCGCCCGCGCCAACCGCTGGTAGTCGGGCCGAAAGTCAAAACCCCAATCACTGATGCAATGCGCCTCGTCGATCACGATCAAGCCCACCCGGGCCAGCAAAGCACCCAGCCGTGCCGCAAACCGCGGGTTGCCCAGCCGCTCGGGCGAGACCAGCAGTACGTCGATGGCGTCGTCGTCCAGCCGCTGGAACACCTCGTCCCAATCGTCGATGTTGGTGGAGTTGACAGTGGCTGCCTTGAGCCCCGCCCGCTCGGCCGCGTTCACCTGGTCGCGCATCAGAGCCAGTAAGGGCGACACCACCAGCGTGGGGCCAGCGCCCGTGCTGCGGATGGCGTGCGTGGCTGCCCAGTACACCGCCGACTTGCCCCAGCCGGTGGCCTGCACAACCAAAACCCGTGATGCGGGTTGCAGCACCGCGTGTACCGCGTCCACCTGGTCGGCTCGAGGCACCGCACCCGACCCGGCCAG
>JACDQO010000085.1 GCA_015657605.1 Limnohabitans sp.
CAACGTGCCTTTCTACAAAGAGCTGGGCAATGCGGGCCTGAAGGCCAAAGACGTGCCCGTGGTCGCTTTCTCGGTGGGTGAAGAAGAGCTGCGCGGCGTGGACACCAAGCCCCTGGTCGGTCACTTGGCCGCATGGAACTACTTCATGAGCATCAAGAACCCCGCCAACGACGAGTTCACCAAAAAGTGGGCGGCTTATGCCAAGGCCAAGAACATTCCTGGCCACAAAGACAAGCCGCTGACCAACGACCCGATGGAAGCCACTTACATCGGCATCAACATGTGGAAGCAAGCGGTTGAAAAAGCCAAGTCGACCGACACCGACAAAGTGATCGCGGCCATGGCAGGCCAAACCTTCAAGGCGCCCAGCGGCATCACCAGCAAGATGGATGAGAAAAACCACCACCTGCACAAGTCGGTGTTCATCGGCGAGATCAAGGCCGACGGGCAGTTCAATGTGGTTTGGAAGACACCCGGCCCCGTCAAGGCCAAGCCTTGGAGCCCCTACATCCCTGGCAACGACAAGAAGCCTGACGAGCCTGCCAAGAAGTGATGGCTTGAGCGTCTGAATTCAGGTTGGCGTGGGAGCGCCGACCTGTGCGAGTTTTGTCAGTCGGGTGGCTGTAGGTCGGAGGCTTTAGCCCCGACATGGATGGTTGCGAGATCCAGAAATGAGCAAGATGAAAAGATGGATGTTGACGGTCGCGTGGATCACCAGCGCCTTGTGGGGCCTGTCGGCTGCACAAGCCTTGACGATGGACGAAGCCAAACGCATGGCCGTGGGCGAGAGCGATGCCCGTGTGGAGGCCATCTCCCAAGCGGTGGCCCAAGGCAGCGAAAAACCGCTGCCTATTTGCAAGCCTTGGCCGATGACGTGGTCAAGATGGCAGGCGATCAAGTGATCGTGGTGCGCGACGGGCAAGGCCTGAACCCCGTCACCGGACAAACGGTTTCGGTGCCGCCTGATGCCGAAGATGTGATGCTGAACAACCGCCTGCGTGGCGAGATCGACACGGCCCTGGCGGCTTTGAAGTTGTTCAGCCCCGATGTGAAGCTGCGCAGGCAAGCGGCCTTGGCCCTGCTGAAAGAACCCGATGCCAGCCGCGCCCCCTTGCTTGAGAAAGCTTTGGCGGCTGAGAAAGACCCCACAGTGCAAAGCTTGGTGCGCCAAGCCCGCGCAGCGGCCCTGCTGAGCAGCGAGGCTGCGAATGACCGATTGCTGGCCGCCCGCGAGTTGGCGGGCAGCAAACAACCCGAGACCTTGCTGCTGCTGAACCAACAACTGACCCAAGAGCAAGACCCTGCGGTCAAAAAACAAATCCAGTCGGCTTTGACCCAAGTGCAAGACAGCCTGCGCTGGGGCGAGCGCTTGGGGGCCATGTTCACCGGGCTGAGCTTGGGCTCGATCTTGTTGTTGGTGGCGCTCGGCCTGGCCATCACCTATGGCCTGATGGGTGTCATCAACATGGCGCATGGCGAGTTGATGATGATTGGCGCCTATGCCACCTATGTGGTGCAGGCGCTGTTTCGCGAGCATCTGCCGGGCGTGTTTGACGCCTACTTGTTTGTGGCGATGCCGGTGGCTTTCCTCACTGCGGCCTTGGTGGGCGCAGTGATGGAGCGCACGGTGCTGCGGCATTTGTATGGTCGCCCGCTCGAGACCCTGCTGGCCACTTGGGGCATCAGCCTGGTGCTGATGCAAGGCGTGCGCAGCCTGTTTGGCGCGCAAAACGTGGGCGTGGAAAACCCGTCCTGGATGAGCGGCTCGCTGCAGTTGTTGCCTAACTTGCAGCTGCCCTGGAACCGGGTGCTGATCATCGTGTTTGCCTTGGCGGTCTTGGTCGGGGTGGCGCTCTTGATTGGCAAAACACGGCTGGGCTTGTTTGTGCGCGGCGTCACGCAAAACCGCCCTATGGCCTCGTGCATGGGCGTGAACACGGCCCGCATCGATACCTATGCCTTTGCATTGGGTTCGGGCATTGCGGGCCTGGCGGGCTGCGCGCTCAGCCAGGTGGGCAATGTGGGGCCTGATCTGGGCCAAAGCTACATCGTGGACGCGTTCATGGTGGTGGTGCTCGGCGGTGTGGGCCAGCTGGCAGGCACGGTTTACGCCGCGCTGGGCCTGGGCCTGGTCAACAAGTTGCTGGAAGGCTGGACGGGCGCGGTGCTCGCCAAGATCGCCGTGCTGGTGTTCATCATCATCTTCATCCAGAAGCGGCCGCAGGGCATCTTCGCGATGAAGGGTCGTAGCGCTGAAGCGTGAAGAGGACCATGAACATGAAAAAATTTGAACTCCCCACTCCCTCCCCTTTGATGGGTCGCCAAGCCTGGTCGGCATTTTTGCTGGCGCTGATTGTGGTGGGCGTGCTGGCCCCGGTTTTCAACTTGTGGGTGCCTGAGAGCAGCCCCTTCCATTTGAGCGACTACGCCATCGCCCTGATCGGCAAGATCATGTGCTACGCCATCTGCGCGTTGGCCATGGACTTAATCTGGGGCTACACCGGCATCTTGTCGTTGGGCCATGGCTTGTTCTTCGCCTTGGGCGGTTATGTCATGGGCATGTACCTCATGCGCCAGATCGGCCAAGACGGCAATTACAAAAGCGACTTGCCCGACTTCATGGTGTTTCTGGATTGGAAAGAACTGCCCTGGCACTGGATGCTGTCGGACAGCTTTGTGGCCACGCTGGCGCTGGTGGTGCTGGTGCCGGGTGTGATCGCTTTTGTGTTCGGCTACTTTGCCTTTCGCTCGCGCATCAAGGGCGTGTATTTTTCCATCATCACCCAGGCCCTGACCTATGCGGCCATGCTCTTGTTCTTCCGCAACGAAACCGGGCTGGGCGGCAACAACGGCTTCAC
>JACDQO010000086.1 GCA_015657605.1 Limnohabitans sp.
AGGCAGCGCGCCGCTCACGGTGAGCAGGTCGGCTTGGCTTCGTTCCTTGGTGTAGATGTTCGATTGGTGATGGCGATCCAGGTCCCAGCGCTCGCGCATGTTTTTGCACAGCATCTCGAGCAAGGTGGTTTTGCCAGAGCCCACAGGCCCGCCAATGCCCACGCGCAGGGGTGGCAGTTTTTTCGTGCGATTTGGGATGTGGTGCAGTGCTGAATTCATGATCGGAAGATGCGTGAGTATTGGGTTTCGTGGCGGGCCGACAAGATCGCCAGCATGGGGCTGAAGGCTTGGCGGTCTTCATCGTTCAAGTGCAAGGCGGTTTGCACCGCTTGCGGAATTTCGCGGGCCAGCCGCGCCAGCATGCGCTGGCCTGCGCTTTGGCCCAGGGGCACGGCTTTGAGTGCAGCTTGGGTCATGTTTTCTGCCCAGCCAAAGGCACCCGCTTGCAGGACCTGGTCCAGCGGGGCTTGCGCCAGAGACAAGGCCAGCGCCATGGCCAGCGGGTAAGTCGGGGGCAACTGGGCGCAGCATTGCAGCTGTGCGTCGCTGGCTTGCTGCAGGTTGCGCAGCCAGTCGAGCAGCGATCGGCCCATTTGCTCGGCTTGCAAGCGCATTTCGGCAGTTTCGCGGGTGCTCATAACCCAGTCGTTGAGCGCTTGCAGGCGGGCAATGTCCATGACTTGCCAAGCGGGAATGGCTTGCGCCATGACGGCCATGTCGCCACGCGACTGCGTCAGGTGCAGCTGGTCCACCACCCAATCGGTGGCGCTGGCTTCGTGGTACACCAGGCCTTGCTCAATGGCCGCTTCGAGGCCTTCGGAATACGAGAAGCCGCCAATCGGCAGCGCAGGCGATGCGAGCCAGATCAGTTGCAGCAGTGCCGAGGGAGCGGCCTCAGTGCTCATGACCGCAGCCGGGGCCGTGCACATGCGGTGCAGCAGGGGCCGCACGGACCGGGATGGCGATGCGCTTGCCTGCTGGAGGCTTTGCTGCTGGGGCCGCATGTTCGTGGCTGTGACCATGTTCGTGACTGTGCTCATGTGCAGCAGCGCCGTGGTCGCCATAAGCCCCGTTTTCGGGCTCGAAGGATTCGGACACCGCCACCACCGTCATGTGCATGGCCCGCAGCATGTCGGCCAGCACATGGTCGGGCTCGATCTTCAGGTGGTCGGGTTGCAGTTCAATGGGTACATGCCGGTTGCCCAGGTGGTAGGCGGCGCGGGTCAGGTCAAACGGCGAGCCATGCTCGGCGCAGGCGGTGATGCGCAGCACCGCCTGCGGCGCGGCTTGCACGCGCACCAGCGAGCCGTCTTCGGCTACCAGCACATCGCCGCCGCGCACCACGGTGCCACGCGGCAAGAACACACCCAGTTGGCGGCCCGCGCTGTCGGCCGCGTCAAAGCGGCTTTTTTGGCGGGTGTCCCAGTCGAGGGTGATGGTGCTGGCGCGTTGGATCAGCACGCGGGCCAGGCCGCGGCCTTGCGGCATGAGTTTGGAGCAGAGGATCATCAGAACAAAAAGTAGCGTTGGGTCATGGGCAGGCTGGTGGCGGGCTCACACACCAGCAGCTGCCCGTCGGCACGCACCGCATAGGTTTGGGGGTCCACCTCCATGTGGGGCAGGTAGGCATTGTGGACCATGTGTTGCTTGCGCACGCCCCGAATGTTGTGCGCCACAGACAGCGGTTTTTGCAAGCCGAAACGCTGGTCAATGCCGGCTTGCCAACCTGCCTGCGACACAAAGGTCAGCGAATTGCGCGTGAGCGCGCCACCAAAGCTGCCAAACATGGGGCGGTAGTGCACCGGCTGCGGCGTGGGGATGGATGCATTGGGGTCGCCCATGGCTGCCAGTGCGATGAAGCCGCCCTTGAGCACCAATGATGGTTTGACGCCAAAGAAGGCCGGTTTCCAGATCACCAGGTCGGCCCATTTGCCCACTTCGATGCTGCCCACATCGTGGCTGATGCCGTGCGCAATCGCGGGGTTGATGGTGTATTTGGCGATGTAGCGCTTGACGCGGGCATTGTCGTGGCGGTCGGTGTCGCCGGGCAGGCTGCCCCGCTGCTGCTTCATTTTGTGCGCCGTCTGCCAGGTGCGGATGATGACTTCGCCCACCCGGCCCATGGCTTGGCTGTCGCTGCTCATCATGCTGATGGCGCCCAGATCGTGCAGGATGTCTTCGGCCGCAATGGTTTCTTTGCGGATGCGGCTTTCGGCAAAGGCCAAGTCTTCGGCAATGCTGGCATCCAAGTGGGTGGCAGACCATCAGCATGTCCACATGCTCATCGAGCGTGTTGTGGGTGAAGGGCATGGTCGGGTTGGTCGAGCTGGGCAAAAAGTTCGCCTGGCCCACCACCTTCAAGATGTCGGGCGCGTGCCCGCCGCCTGCGCCTTCGGTGTGGAAGGCGCACAGACCACGGCCCCGGGCCGCTTCGATGGTGTTTTCGACATAACCCGATTCATTGAGCGTGTCCGAATGCAGCGCGACCTGAATGTCGGTCTCGTCAGCCACATCCAGGCAATTGCTGATGGCCGATGGGGTGCTGCCCCAGTCTTCGTGCAGCTTCATGCCGATCACACCCGCGTTGATTTGCTCGTGCAAGGCGGCAGGCAAGCTGGCGTTGCCCTTGCCAAAGAAACCCAGGTTCATCGGAAAGGCATCGGCCGCTTGCAGCATGCGCTCGATGTTGAAGGGGCCAGGTGTGCAGGTGGTCGCAAAGGTGCCGGTAGCAGGCCCCGTGCCGCCGCCCATCATCGTAGTCACGCCGCTGGCCAGCGCCTCGTCGATTGCTGCGGGCAGATGAAGTGG
>JACDQO010000013.1 GCA_015657605.1 Limnohabitans sp.
AACAGGCGGTCTTTCTCACGAGAAAGTCGAGACCAACAACTTCCTGATGATCGTGCTGATCTTGGTGGTGTTGTTGGTGGGGGGCATGGTTGAAATCCTGCCCCTGTTCTTCCAAAAGTCCACCACCGAGCCGGTGCCAGGCCTCAAGCCCTACACCGCGCTGCAAGTGGTGGGGCGCGATGTGTATGTGCGCGAAGGCTGCTACAACTGCCATTCGCAAATGATTCGGCCTTTCCGCGCCGAAACCCTGCGCTACGGCTCTTACTCACTGGCGGGTGAATTCGTCTACGACCGTCCTTTCCAGTGGGGTTCCAAGCGTACCGGCCCCGATTTGGCCCGCGTGGGCGGTCGTTACAGCGACGAGTGGCACCGCATCCACTTGACCAATCCGCGGGATCTGGTGCCCGAGTCCAACATGCCGGCCTACCCGTGGCTTGAGAAAACCCCTGCCCGTGCTGCCTCCATCCAAGCCCACATGAACGGCTTGCGCACTTTAGGTGCCCCGTACACCGACGAAGAAATTGCCAAAGCACCTGAAGCGGTGAAAGACAAAACCGAGCTGGACGCCGTCATCGCCTACCTGCAAGTGCTCGGCACCCACCGCAAATAAGGAATGGACATGGACATCAACACCATGCGCTCTGCCGTGACCCTGCTCGCCTTTTGCTGCTTTGTCGGCATCGTGGCGTGGGCTTGGTCGCGTCGCAACCAGGCCGATTTTGACGAGGCTTCGCAACTGCCGTTTCGCCAAGACGACTGAGCCGTCCCCCAGCACTAAAAACAATACCAAGGAATCTCCATGAGTGACTTCATCAGCAATTTCTGGCACTTGTATGTGGCCGGCATCACGCTGGTCAGCATCATTGCCTGTTTGCTCTTGCTGTGGTTCAGCGGCAAGGCCAAGGCCATGACGGCCAACGACAACACCACGGGCCACGTCTGGGACGGTGACCTGCGCGAGATGAACAACCCGCTGCCACGCTGGTGGGTGGGCTTGTTCATCATCACCATCATTTTTGCTTTCGTTTACCTGGCCATGTACCCGGGCGCAGGCAGCTTCGCGGGCAAATTTGGCTGGTCTTCGGCCGGTCAGTACGAGGCCGAGATCGCCAAAGGCAATTCCGATGTGGCACCCATTTACGCCAAGTTCTCAGGCATGCGGCCTGAAGACGTGTCCAAAGACCCGCAGGCGATGGCCATTGGCGACCGCTTGTTCATGAACAACTGTGCCCAGTGCCACGGCTCTGACGCACGCGGCAGCAAGGGCTTTCCCAGCTTGGCCGACGCCGACTGGTTGTATGGCGGCACACCCGATGCCATCAAAACCACTTTGGTGCAAGGCCGTGCCGGCAACATGCCACCCATTGCCGCAGCCGTTGGAACGCCCGAAGATGTGCGCAACGTGGCGCACTACGTGCTCAGTCTATCCAAGAGCCCGCACGACTCCTTGCGCGCTTCGCTGGGCAAGTCCAAGTTCGGTGCTTGCGCGGCCTGCCATGGCATGGATGGCAAAGGCAATCACGCCATGGGTGCGCCCAACCTGACCGATGACATTTGGTTGCACGGTTGGGGAGAAAAGGCCATCGTGAACATCATCAACAACGGCAAGCTCAATCAGATGCCCGCACAGGCCGACAAGCTGACCGAAGGTCAGATCCATGTCCTCGCGTCGTATGTTTGGAGTTTGTCCAACAACGCTGTGGCCAAAGTCACCAAGTGATGACACCTGTTGCTGCTGGCCGTGCCCGCTGCAAAAAATGATCCAAGGTTTGCACGTTGTCTACTTCCGATAAACCAACCCCTCGCGGTGTCATCCCCATTGCGCCTTTGCCGGTCGAAGGGGAGATGGTGTCTTTGTACCAAGCGCATCAAAAAATTTACCCCCGCAGCGTGCAAGGCATGTTTGCGCGTTGGCGTTGGTTGACCGTGGTCATCACGCAGTTGGTTTTTTATGGTTTGCCATGGCTGGAGTGGGGCCAGCGTCAGGCGGTTTTGTTTGATCTGGGTGCTCGTCGCTTTTACATTTTCGGCCTGGTGTTGTACCCCCAGGACTTCATTTACCTGACGGCTTTGCTGGTCATTTCAGCGCTGTCGCTTTTTTTGTTCACTGCCGTCGCTGGGCGCTTGTGGTGTGGCTTTGCCTGTCCACAAACGGTTTACAGCGAAGTCTTCATGTGGGTCGAGCGCCAGTTTGAGGGCGACCGTTCAGCCCGCCAACGTTTGGACGCAGCGCCCATGAGCTTCAACAAGCTCTGGCGCAAAAGCGGTAAACAAGCTGCTTGGCTGACGCTGTCTTTGTGGACAGGTTTCAGCTTCGTCGGCTACTTCACGCCGATCCGCGAGTTGACGATGTCGATCTTGTCACTGGGTTTTGGCCCTTGGGAAATTTTCTGGATCCTGTTCTACAGCTTGGCCACCTATGGCAACGCGGGCTTCATGCGCGAGCAGGTGTGCAAATACATGTGCCCATACGCCCGTTTCCAAAGCGCCATGTTCGACAAGGACACTTTGATCGTGACCTACGACCAGGCGCGTGGCGAGCCGCGTGGTGCCCGCTCCAAGAAGGCGGACCCCAAAGCCCTGGGGCTGGGCGCTTGTGTGGACTGCACCTTGTGCGTGCAGGTTTGCCCCACGGGCATCGACATACGTAACGGCTTGCAGTACGAGTGCATCGGCTGCGGCGCTTGTGTGGACGTGTGCGACAACGTGATGGACAAGGTCGGTTATGAGCGAGGCCTGATCAAGTTCTCCACGCAAAACGCCATGGACAAGGGCTGGAGTTGGGCGCAAACCGTGCGGCGCATTTTCCGCCCCCGTGTCTTGATCTACACCGCGGTGCTGTGGTCCATCATCATTGGCGTTGGCGTGTCTCTATGGCTGCGCGAACCGTTCAAGGTAGACATCGAGCGCGACCGCGCCACCATGGCCCGCATCGTGGCGGGCGGCAAGATTGAAAACGTGTACCGGTTGCAAATCATGAACGCGGCGGAAGAAAACCTGATGTTCCACCTGCAAGTCGATGGCTTGCCGGGCCTCAGTTTGGCCAGCGAAACGGACGTGCAAGTGGCCGCCACCGAGTCGCGTTGGGTGTCCGTGCGTTTGCAAGTGCCCTATGAGGCTGCCCCTGCAGGGTCGCACCCGATCCATTTCCGCATCGAGTCCCGCACGCCTGATGGTCAATCGGTTGGTCGATTGAGCGAAAAAACCGTGTTTCTGGTCCCTCGCTGAGTGGCCCCCATTTTTGAAAGTCAGCCATGAACAATGTACGCAGTGTCCAACAAGATGGGCAGCCCTGGTGGCGTTTTGGTTTGGTGTGGATGGTATTGGCTGGCCCTGCTGTGGTGGTGGTGGCAGGCTTTATCACGCTCTATATTGCGATCACCAACCCGGACCCGGTGCTCACGGTGACCCCGCGTTCGGCGATGCAGGAGCGTCAAGGCATCACCCATGCGCCTGCCATTCAAGGCCGCAACCATGCCGCAACCGGCGAATTGCCAAATGCTGCGGTCGCGCCAGCTGCACCACCGGCCAAGCCTTGAAGTCAAGCTGTGCGGGGCTTTAAGCCAGGCTTGAAGACCGCCGGTATCTCAGTGGCAGGGGTTGTGGTTGATCAAGCGCTGCAGGCCGTCCGTGTCCAGGATGCGAACGTGGCGTTGTTTCACTTCGACCAAGCCATCTTCCACAAACTTTGAAAAAGTGCGGCTCACGGTTTCAAGCTTCAAGCCCAAGTAGCTGCCGATTTCTTCGCGCGTCATGCGCAAGACCAATTCGGATTGGGAAAATCCCCGCGCATGCAGGCGCTGCACCAGGTTGAGCAAAAAGGCGGCCAAGCGCTCTTCAGCGCGCATGCTGCCCAGCAGCAACATCACGCCGTGTTCGCGCACGATCTCTCGGCTCATGATCTTGTGCACATGGTGTTGCAGCGCGGTCACTTCGCGAGAAATTTCCTCGATCCGGTCAAAGGGCATCACGCAAACCTCAGCGTCCTCCAGGGCGACGGCATCGCAGCTGTGCTGGTCGTTCACGATGCCGTCCAGGCCAATGATTTCGCCCGCCATCTGAAAGCCCGTGACCTGGTCGCGCCCGTCCTCGGTGGCCAGGCAGGTTTTGAAAAACCCAGTCCGAATGGCATACAAAGACGTGAACTTGTCGCCGTTGGTGAACAAGGTGGTGCCTCGTTTGACCTTGCGCCGAACGGCGACCAGGTCGTCGAGTCGGTTCAGGTCATGGTCGTTCAGGCCCATGGGCATGCACAACTCGCGCAAGTTGCAGTTGGAACAGGCGACTTTGATGGCTTGTGGATTCATGGTTTTATGCAAAGTAAAAAAATGAATTTGCTCTGGATCAAGGCTTGAGCTTAAAGCCAAAAATTGACGGATGTTCAGCCTGTACCCGATCTGGGTCCGAAATCATTGGAAACCGGTAGCTTGTTTGATTTGGGTCAATACAGGGGCTGGCCCTGAAA
Organism: Limnohabitans sp.; assembly: GCA_015657605.1. Lineage (GTDB taxonomy): Bacteria > Pseudomonadota > Gammaproteobacteria > Burkholderiales > Burkholderiaceae_C > Limnohabitans_A. The sequence continues at coordinate 4,466 of JACDQO010000013.1, forward strand.
GGCAAAGTCGTCACATTCCTTGTAAAACTTTTTGATCCAGGGGCAGACCCATGTCCGTTATTTCACCTGAACTGTTGACACGGTTTGATGTGCCCGGTCCACGTTACACCTCTTACCCCACCGCAGACAGATTTGTCGAGGCCTTTGGAGAGGCCGATTACATCCAGGTTTTGCAGCAACGCCAGTCTGGTCGGGTCGGTCAAGTGCCGCCCTTGTCCTTGTACGTGCACATTCCGTTTTGTGAATCGCTGTGTTACTACTGTGCTTGCAACAAAATCATCACCAAACACAAAGACCGGGCATCCACGTATCTGCGGTACCTCACAAAAGAGGTGATCCTGCACAGCCAGCATCTGGGACGGGGTCAACCGGTGAGTCAATTGCACCTGGGTGGGGGCACGCCCACCTTCATGAGCGATGACGAGCTGCGCCAACTCATGGCCATGTTGCGTGCGCACTTCGCCTTTGTCCCCGGTGGCGAATATTCGGTTGAAGTCGACCCGCGCACCGTGGACGAGGGCCGTTTGGCGGTGCTGGCCGAGTTGGGCTTTAACCGCCTGAGTTTTGGCGTCCAAGACTTTGACCCTGCGGTGCAAAAAGCGGTGCACCGAATACAGCCCGCAGAGCAAGTCTTTCAGTTGGTTGATGCCTCACGCCGATTGGGTTTTGAATCGGTCAATGTGGACCTGATTTATGGTTTGCCCATGCAAACAACCACTTCTTTTGACCGTACCTTGGCGCAAATCAAGAGCCTCAGGCCTGACCGCATTGCCCTGTATGCCTACGCGCATTTGCCAGATCGTTTCAAGCCGCAACGACGCATCCACGCGGAAGACTTGCCCCTTGGCAGCGCCAAGGTGGACATGTTGTCGCGCTCGCTGGATGCGCTGACCGAGGCGGGTTATGTTTATATCGGCATGGACCACTTTGCCTTGCCCGATGATGCACTGGCGGTAGCGAAAAGACAGGGTCGGTTGCATCGAAATTTTCAGGGTTACAGCACGCAAGCCGATAGCGATTTGATCGCTTTGGGCGTGTCCTCGATTGGCCGCGTGGGTGCCACTTACAGCCAAAACGCCAAGACCATGGAAGAGTATGTCGACGCGCTGGACCAGGGCCGTTTCCCTGTGGTCAGGGGTTTGGCGCTCTCGCGCGACGACCTGATCCGCCGCTCGGTCATCATGGCTTTGATGTGTCAGGGGCATGTGCAGTTTGAATCCATCCATTTGGCATGGATGGTCGATTTCAAAACAATGTTTGCCAAAGAGTTGACCCAACTCGAAGATTTGCAGGCCCAAGGCTTGGTTCAGCTGAGCGAGTCGGGCATTCAGGTCACGCCCACCGGGTGGTTCTTTGTGCGGGGTGTGGCCATGCTGTTTGACCGCTACGTTCAAGCCGATCGAAACCGCCAACGATTTTCCAAAATCATCTGAAACTGCCAGCCTCCTGGTTTGGCCCATGTGGGCATCGTTGACAATGACCAGATGGACCTACAACTGAATTCACCATGCAAAGCTCTCTGGCCATCACGGCCTTGATGATGGGGGTGCTCGGCGGGCCGCACGTGCGTGGCCATGTGCGGCGCGGCTTGCGCCGGCTTGGGGCAAGCCGCGGGTGAGCGCCGGGCGCAGGCCTTGCTGGGTTTTCAGGTGGGGCGCTTGGCTGGCTATGCGCTCTTGGGCGCCTTGGCGGCCGCCAGTGTCCAAGGCTTGGGGTGGCTGACCACGCAATCGGCCGCCATTCGCCCGATTTGGACTTTGCTGCACCTGACGGCCTTGGTGCTGGGCTTGTTGCTCATGTTGCAAGCACGGCAACCCGTGTGGCTCGATGCCGCTGCGCGCCGTTTGTGGGCGCGCGTGCGCGCCTTCAATACCCGCTGGGGTCGCGCCGCACCGTGGATGGTGGGCGGGCTGTGGGCCTTGATGCCTTGCGGTTTGCTGTATTCGGCCCTGATGGTGGCCGCCTTGACGAGTCAGCCGCTAGAGGGTGCAGCCACCATGGCCTTGTTTGCCTTGGGCAGCAGCATCAGCCTGTGGGCGGGGCCTTGGTTGTTCTTGCGCATGCAATCGCTGGGTGATGGCACTTGGGGCATGCGGACCGCAGGTTTGGCGTTGGCCTCTGTGTCGGCCTGGGCCTTGTGGATGGGGCTGGTGCATGACCAGGCCCCTTGGTGCATTGCGCCCGTTTGAACTCAGGCCGCCAGGCCTTTGTAAAGCATGTAAGCAGCCAGCAAATACAGCACGCTGGCGAACACGCGTTTGAGTTGCTTAACAGGCAGTTTGTGGGCGGTTGACGCACCCACAGGAGCCATCAAGACGCTGCACACCGCGATCACCACCAAAGCGGGCAACCACAGGTAGCCAAAGCTGTAGTCCGGCAAGTTTTGGACGTTCTGGCCGCTCACGATGTACCCAGCCACGTTGGCCAGTGCGATCGGAAAGCCCAGCGCTGCACTGGTGGCCACCGCATTGTGAATGGCCACGTTGCACCAAGCCATAAAAGGCACGCTGATGAAGCCACCACCCGCGCCCACGAGACCCGAGAGCAAACCAATCAGTCCGCCCGCACCGAGCAAACCTTGAAAGCCAGGCACCTGGCGGGAAGGCGCAGGCTTTTTGTCCAAAAACATTTGGGTGGCAGAAAAGCCCACAAGGCCGCAAAAAAGAGCGCCAAGTAAGAGCCTTTGACGAAAGCAAAAATCGCCAAGCTGCCCAGCAAACTGCCCACCACGATGCCCGGGGCCAAGCCCTTGACCAAGTCCCAGCGAACCGCTTTTTTCTTGTGGTGCGCGCGCACGCTGGACACACTGGTGAAGATGATGGTGGCCATCGAAGTCGCAATGGCCATCTTGACAGCAAGATC
>JACDQO010000087.1 GCA_015657605.1 Limnohabitans sp.
CGACCGCGAAGCAGCACGCGGCAAGCAAAGCGGCCGCACGCAAGAGATCCAGCGCCTGATCGGCCGCTCGTTGCGCGCCGTGTTTGACCTGAAAAAACTGGGCGAACGCACCATCCACCTCGACTGTGACGTGCTGCAAGCCGATGGCGGTACCCGCACCGCCAGCATCACGGGCGCTTTTGTGGCGGCCCAAGACGCCGTGAACTGGTTGATGAAGACCGGAAAACTGACCGAATCCCCCATCCTGGACCGCGTGGCCGCCATCTCGGTGGGCCTGAAAAGCGGCACCGCTTTGCTGGACCTGGACTATCCCGAAGACTCGGCTTGCGACACCGACATGAACGTGGTGATGACCGGCGCGGCAACTTTGTGGAAGTGCAGGGCACCGCTGAAGGCGTGGCCTTCACCCGTGTGGAGATGGACCGCATGCTGGCGCTGGCCGAAAAAGGCATTGCGCAGTTGGTGCAGTTGCAAAAGCAGGCGCACGACGCACCTCAAACCCTGACTTTCAGCGCCTGAACACTGCCCGCCCATGAAAATCGTCCTCGCCTCTAACAACGCGGGCAAATTGGCCGAGTTGCAAACCCTGTTTGCGCCTTTGGACATGACACTGGTGCGCCAGTCCGAGCTGAACATCCCCGAGGCGGCAGAGCCCTTCAAAACATTCGTTGAAAACGCTCTGGCCAAAGCCCGACACGCCGCGCAGATGAGCGGCATGCCCGCCTTGGCCGATGACGCAGGCCTGTGTGTGGACGCTTTCGGCGGCCAGCCGGGTGTGGACACGGCCTATTACGCGACCCGCTTTGGCTACCCCAAGGGGGACGACACCAATGTCACCGCCTTGCTGGAGCAAATGCAGGGTATGGCCAACCGCCGCGCTGCCATGGTCAGCACACTGGTGGCGCTGCGCAGCGCCGACGACCCGGAGCCGCTGATTGCCGTGGGTCGTGTGGTGGTGCAGATCACGCCTGAGCGCCGGGGTAGCAACGGCTTTGGTTTTGATCCGGTCATGTTTTTGCCAGAATTTGGCAAGACCTTTGCCGAGTTGCCCCCTGAGGTGAAGAACGCCAACAGCCACCGGGGCCGCGCTGCGCAAGCCATGCTGGCGCTGATGCGCGAACGTTGGCTGGACAGCGCCGCGCCATGAGCCTCGTGATGGACCCGGTGCACGCCATGCGCCCTGGCGTGCTGCAACTCAGCAGCCTGCCGCCCCTGTCGCTCTATGTGCACCTGCCTTGGTGCATCAAGAAGTGCCCGTATTGCGACTTCAACTCGCACGAGTTGCGTGAGGGTGCTGACCCGGTGTCGACGCAAGACGCCTACATCAACGCCTTGTTTGCCGACCTGGAAGCCAGCTTGCCCCTGATTTGGGGCCGCAGCATCCAGACCGTGTTTTTGGGCGGTGGCACACCCAGCCTGTTTTCACCCGATGCGATTGACCGTTTGATGTCGGGCATCCGCGCCCGTGTGCGCTTGGCACCAGACGCCGAAATCACCATGGAAGCCAACCCCGGTACCTTTGAAAAAGACCGGTTCAAGGCCTTCCACCAGGCGGGCATCACCCGTTTGTCGATTGGCGTGCAGAGCTTTGACAACGCGCACCTCAAAGCCCTGGGCCGCGTGCATGACCGCGACCAAGCGCTTGCCGCTGTGACCGAGGCGGCGCAGGTGTTCGATACCTTCAACTTGGACTTGATGTACGCCTTGCCCGGTCAGACCCTCGAAGGCCTCACGCAAGATATCCAGACCGCTTTGGCTTTTGCGCCCCCGCACATCTCGATTTACCACCTGACGATCGAGCCGAACACGGTGTTCGCCAAGTTTCCGCCCGCTTTGCCTGAGGACGATTTGGCCTACGAGATGATGGACCGCATCACCGAGCTCACCGCCTTGGCGGGGCTCAACCGCTACGAAGTGTCGGCCTATGCCAAGCCCGGACACACCTGCGCCCACAACCTGAACTACTGGCAGTTTGGCGACTATCTCGGCATTGGAGCCGGGGCGCACAGCAAGCTCAGCTTTGCGCACCGCGTGCTGCGCCAGGTGCGTTACCGCGAGCCTGCGCTTTACATGCAACAGGCCGCCAAGGGCGAGCCGGTCACGCAAAGCACCGAGGTATCACGCCAAGACTTGCCTTTTGAATTCATGCTCAACGCATTCCGTTTGCGCGATGGCTTTGCTTTGGCTGACTTTGTGGACCGCACGGGTTTGGCCATCACCAGCATCCAAAAAGGGTTGGCCGAGGCCGAGAAAAAAGGCTTGATGGCGCGTGACCTGCACCGGGTCTGGCCAACAGACCGAGGCTTTGATTTTTTGAGCGATTTGCAAGCCCTGTTTTTATCGCCCAGCGATTGAGCGCCCCACCATCAGTCGGTCAGGTTGGACCTGTTCGGCCGGATCCGGTCCAAAGCAAATTTGAAGCCGTAGAGCATCAGCAAGGCCCCCAAGGCATTGCCAATGAACATGGGCCAAACGTCGACCCAGATGTTGGCGTCTTGCCTTTCGAACAACCACCAAAGCAGCTGATGGCTGATGGCGCTGGCCGCAGAAAAGATCAAGGTCATTTGCAACAAACGTTGGGCACTCATGGACATGATGTGAGGCGCCAACCACCCTTTGTGCTGCAGGTACTTCATCACCACCCAGGGGGTCAAGCCGGACACAAGGCCATTCAAAAATGGCAACAACCAGGTGTCTGCCGAAAAAAGCGCGCTGTCGATGAACCAGCTGCCCAGCACCAGACCGAGAGCGCCGGGCAAACCGAAAACCAGGACCAAGATGACCCGAAAACCTGCAGGTAAAAAGACCCAGCTGATGCCGTCGCTGTAAGCAAAATTCGAGAAGACCCAGCCGTTGAGTTCAAAAAACAGCACAAACAAAAAAGCGCTGGTCAAAGCCAGCGCTGTTTGCTCAACAAGGTGACGAACGCTGCGGCTCATGCCACTGTGTTTTGATGGGCCTGCTGCATGGATTGCCCCAAATTTCCGAAGTAATCCAGTGTGCGTTGGGTGGGGATTAAAAACTTGGCGCGTCGATCGCCTTCCAGGTTGAGGTTGCTCAGCATGTCCTTTTCGCGCAAACGGGTGATCCGTTTGTGCAACGTGGCAGGCGAGCCCAGTTCGGCCAAGCCAATGGCTTCGCGCACGGTCATGGGCTGGTCTTCATACCACCGCAAGACCACGGCTTGGAGCAAAGCTTTTTCGTTGGCATCCATTTCTTGCCCATCGGGCAGGGCTTGAATGACTTTGGCCAGCTGGAGAAACCGCAGGTAAGCAGTGACCAGAGGGCTATGAGGAGGGTTGGTCTTTTCCATGGAAATGATTTTATCGATTTTGGGAAATAGATAAGCACTGGGGTTTATGCGAGTGGTTAAGCTAGCCACCCAAGGAGAAACACATGACACATCGATTGGCGGTTATTGGCTTGGGCATCATGGGGCGACGCATGCTGGACAACGTGTTGCAGCACCCCGCTTTTGAGGTTTCAGGGGTTTGGGATCCCTCTGCCGAGTCTTTGGCCAAGACCCGTGCGTCTTTGCCAGGCGTGGCCATCCAATCCAGTGCCGAAGCCGCCATGTTGGGTGCGGATGTCGTCTATCTGGCTTGCCCGCCGGGACCCCGTAAAAGCTATGCCTTGCAGGCAGCGGCAGCCGGGCAGGGGGTTTTCATGGAAAAACCCTTGGGCACAGACCTGCTGCAAAGCCGGGACTTGGTGGCGCAGCTGCACCAAGCGCGCTTGCCCGGCGTGGTCAACTTCACCCAAGCCGCTTCGCGTGGTTTTGAGGAGTTGCACCGCGCCATGGCTGCGGGCGAAGTGGGTGAAGTTTTGGGCATCGACATCGTGGTGAACTACCCCGCCTGGCCACGGGCTTGGCAAAAGACGCCGATTGGCTGCGCTTTCGGGACGAAGGGGGCTACACCCGTGAGGTGATCTCGCATTTCCTGTTTTTGGCGGGCCGTTTTTTAGGGCCTTTGACTTTGCAGCAGGCCAGCCCCCGTTACCCGCAAGATACCGCCTTGTGCGAGCTCGATATGTTGGCCCGTTTGACCACGGCAGACGGCAAACCGGTGACCGTGATGGCGACCACTGGGGGCCAGCAGCCCGACCGTCAAGAGGTCACGGTGCGCGGCAGCCGCGCCAATTACCAGTTTCGCGAATTTTTTCAACTCTGGCGCTCAGATGGCGGCCCGTGGGTAGAGGCCCTCGATTGGTCCACCGAAGACCCGCGCAAAAGCGCACTGCAGCGTCAATTGAGCGAGGTGGACCTGTGGCTGCAAGGCAAGCCGCACAAACTGGCCACCGCCGAAGAGGCCTTGGCGGTGCAGGAGTTGGTGGAGGTGATGCTGGTGGGCAAAGGCTGAATGGTCTGCCCCATGCAAAACGCCCCTGGAGAGGGGCGTTTTTCGTGGTGTCTTGGCGGAAGCGGTGTCTTTAGGACTGTATGTTTAAACATGTCTTTTTTCGTCCAAGTTATCCAATTATTTCTATATAAATCAATAAGTTACGTGAATATTTGTCCAAATTTGTCCAGGCAGAATTTGACAAGTCGACGTAAATAGTGTATCTTAGAGTGTATCTTTTTGGCATTATTTAGACACTCAAATGAGCAAGCTGAACGCACTCAGAATCAAGTCACTGACTAAGGTTGGCATGCACTCGGATGGCAACGGGCTGCACTTGAAAATTCAACTGTCGAAGAAGACTAACACGCTCAACAAGAGTTGGATTTTTCGATGGGGTGCTCAAGGCAAGAACTCGATGGGGCTTGGCTCGCTCACAGACGTGTCACTCGCAGATGCACGTGCCAAGACGCTCGAATGCAAAAAGATGGTCGCAAGTGGTCTGAATCCACGTGATGAGCGAGACAAGGTCAAGGTTGAGGAAAAAGCTGCGAAGGCGCATTCAATCACGTTCGAGAAGGCTGCGAAGGAATTCATCAAAACGAATCGAGCATCATGGAAAAATGAGAAACATGCTCAGCAGTGGGAGAACACGCTAGATACCTATGCATATCCAAAGATTGGCAAAGTGCCATGTGCTGAAGTGACAAAAGATCAAGTGCTCTCGATCTTGAAACCTATTTGGACAGAGAAGCATGAGACAGCAACACGCTTGCGTGGGCGTATAGAGAAAGTGCTTGGTTGGGCGATTGCGAAAGGTTATAGAGCAGCTTCGAACGCTGCTGCCTACAAAGATAACTTGCAGCCACTACTGCCCACGATCAACAAGCGCAAGCGAGTTGAACACCACGCTGCAATGCCCTATGACGATGTGCCAAATTTCTTCGCAACGATCAAAGATGATCCTTCAACTTCAGCACGTGCTCTTGTCTTCTGCATGCTCACAGCAACACGCACATCTGAAACGACAGAGGCTGAGTGGATCGAGTTCAACCTAGATAAAAGCATCTGGAAAATTCCGAAGCAGCGAATGAAACTCGGCATTGAGCATCGAGTACCACTGTCAATGCAATTAGTAGAAATCTTGAAGCCAATGAATCAGAGGGAAAGTACGTACGTCTTTCATGGTGCGAACAGATTCACTAAGCCCCACAAAAAAATCGCTTAAAGGGGCTTCTTGTAGGTCTTAGCTGCACTGACCAAATAATCGCATCAAGAAGACAATTGATACAGCCCAAAAGTATTCTTGTCCAAGCTCTTTGGAAGTGCTATGCTCGACAAATCTGCCTATTTTTTAAGCAAAAAAGCACTGAAAAAAGTGTATCTTTCAGTGTATCTTTTGTAAAGTATAAAAGAAAAAACCCCAAGTAAATCAATCACTTAGGGTTCTTAACTGGCGGAAGCGGTGAGATTCGAACTCACGGACCTTTTCAAG
>JACDQO010000088.1 GCA_015657605.1 Limnohabitans sp.
AACTCAGTCTGATCGCTGCCGCGATGGCCCTGACCGCTGGCGCGGCCAGCGACAATCGCAAGGCGTGTCCAAAAACGAAGTTGTGCTCGGATCGATCAGGATTTGTCGGGCCCTCTGGCGGGCTTTGGCAAGCAAGTGCGCTTGGGCATGATGCTGCGCGTGGACGAAGCCAACGAGCAAGGTGGCATCAATGGCCGAAAGTTCAAGCTGCTGGTGGAAGACTCGGCTTATGACCCACGCCGCGCCGTGTTGGCCGCGCAAAAGCTGGTCAACCAGGACAAGATTTTCGCCATGATCGGCCACATTGGCACGGCGCAAAACATGGCCGCCATGCCCGTGCAGTTCCAGAAGAACGTGATCAACTTCTTCCCCGTCACGGCCGCGCGCGAAATGTACGAGCCTTTTCACAAGCTCAAGTACTCGTTTGCCGCCACCTACTATGACCAGATGCGCCTGGGCTTGCCCATCTTGGTCAAAGAAAAGAACGCCAAGCAAATCTGCGCGATGCACCAGGACGATGAATTCGGTCTGGAAGTGTTCCGTGGTGCCGAGGAGGGTCTGAAGTCCATCGGCATGCAGTTTGCTGAAGTCACCACCTACAAACGCGGCGCCACCGACTTTGCATCGCAAATGCAAAAGCTGGCCTCGTCCAAGTGCGACTTTGTGGTCATGGGCACCATCATCCGCGAGACCATTGGTGGCATCGCCACAGCACGCCGTTTGGGTTTCAGCCCCACATTCCTCGGCTCTAGTGCCGCGTACACCGACTTGATCCACAAGTTGGGCGGCCCCGCCATGAACGGCTTTTATGCCACCATGTCCACCCAGCACCCCTACCTGGACGAGGCTGCACAGCCCATCCGTTTTTGGGCCAACAAGTACAAGACCAAGTTCAACGAAGACCCGACCGTGTTCTCGGTGTACGGTTACAACGCGATCGATGCCTTCTTGCGTGCTGTTGACAAAGCGGGCGCCAACCTGAGCACCGAAAGCGTGATCAAAGCCATGGACACCATGGTGATCCCCGCCGATATTTTCGGCAGTGCTGAAATGACCTTCAGTCCGACCAAGCGTTTGGGCAGCAATGCATCCCGCATGTCTCAAATCACCGATGGCCGCTGGAAGGTCACATCTGGCTACTTCTCCGACAAGAAGTAAAAAAACCCGCATCAGCGGATTGAAAACCGCCAAAACCCGAATGGGTTTTGGCGGTTTTTTATGGTTTTTTGACAAAAGCGAAACGCAAGCATTGAGCCCATTCCGTGTTGATCGTGAGCCACCCAAAAACCAGTTCAATACTCCCTTTTTTTCGAAGTAAAAACCTATTTTATTCAGACATTCATTTCAGTTTCTGCCCTAGACTTCAGCCCTTGCATGACCCGCAAGAATTGCTGAGCTGAGGCATTGATGTGAACGGGTCATCACAACAAACTGAAAGGTGTTTATGGAAACCGTGGCTCCCTTGTGGCTGTGGGTGACGTTTGTGGCCATCGTGTTGGCGTCGCTCTTTGTGGATTTTGTGGTGCTGAAAAAACAAGGCGCACACGACATCGGCGTCAAAGAAGCGCTCAATTGGTCGCTGATCTGGATCGCCTTGAGCTTTTTGTTCAATGGCTTGTTTTGGTGGGCCATCAAGGACACCACGGGGTCGGTCGAATTGGCCAACACCAAGTCGCTGGAATTCCTGACCGGTTACCTGATTGAAAATCACTCGCCGTGGACAACATCTTTGTCTTCTTGCTGATCTTCACCTATTTCGCCGTACCCACGCAATTCCAAAAGCGCGTTCTGATGATCGGCATCATCGGGGCCATCGTGCTGCGCACCATCATGATTTTGGTGGGTGGCTGGTTGCTCCAGCAGTTCCATTGGATCTTGTACGTGTTCGGTGCTTTCCTGATCCTCACTGGCGTGAAGATGTGGTGGGCAGCAGGCCAAGAGCCGTCGTTGGACGACAACCCTGCGCTCAAGTTGTTGCGCAGAATTTTGCCCGTCAGCAAAGACTACGATGGTGAAAAATTCTGGACCCTCGAAAACGGTCAGAAAATCGCGACACCCTTGTTCATGGTGATTTGCTTGATTGCCCTGACGGACGTGATCTTTGCGGTGGACTCCATCCCCGCCATCTTCGCCATCACGACCGACCCCTTCATCGTGTTGACCAGCAACGTGTTCGCTATTTTGGGTCTGCGCGCCATGTACTTCTTGCTGGCAGCTGTGGCCAGCAAGTTCCATCTGCTGAACTACGGTTTGGCGGTCATTCTGGTCTTCATTGGCACCAAGATGTGCCTGATCGACGTCTTCAAAATCCCGGTGGGCATCTCGCTGGGCGTGGTGGTGACGGTTTTGGCGATCACCATGCTGCTGAGCGTGCGTTCTTCTTCATCGACGTCCAAACCATAAGGGCCTGGGGCCATTCCCGGAGATCCAACCGGGAATGGCTGGGAGGCCAAGCCTAACCTTCAGTGCGCGCTGAGGGTGCTGGCCAGCAGCAAACGTTGCACCAGTGGGTGTTGCACTTTCTTTTCGGTGCCGATGGCATAGAAGTTTTCCTTCACCCCTTCGCAGGCCCCGAGTTTTTGAACCGCGTAGTGCGCCAGCAATTCGTCGTGGATGCATTCGGCGGCTGGGAACACCCCCATGCCGCTTTCTCCAAAGGTCTTGAGCAAGGCGCTGTCTTCGAACTCGCCCACGATGCGCGGACGGATGCCGTGGTGCTCAAACCAGTGGTCCAAGCGCGTGCGCACGGCGGTGTGTTCGGTGGGCAGCAGCACGGGCACTTCGGCCAAACTGGCAGGGAATGTTTTGCGCGCTGCTTTCACCAGCGATGCGCTGCCATACCAAGACACGGCCGTTGAGCCCAAGGCATGGTTGTAAAGCTTGAGGTTGGCATTGGTGGGAGCAGGGCGGTCCGACAGCACCACATCCAAACGGTGCAGCGCCAGATCACCCAATAATTCGTCAAACTCCCCTTCATGGCACAACAAGCGCAGGTGCGGCTCGCTCATGACCGGTTGCATCAACTGGCGCACCACCAGTTTGGGCAAACCATCCGAGATGCCAGCAGCCAGACGTACCGTGGGCGAACTGACGGCGTCGCGCACTTTGGCGGGCAGGTCTTCACCAGCTGAAAATTTGAATCGGCCTGTTGCATGGCAGCCAGGCCTGCATCGGTCAAGACCAGCCCACGCCCTGCCGGCTTGAGCAAGGCATAACCGAGCGACTTTTCCAATTCACGCACTTGGGCGCTCACGGTTTGCACCGCCATGTCGAGCTTGTCGGCCGCCCGCGTGATGCCTCCTTCCTTGGCCACGACCCAAAAGTAATACAAGTGTTTGTAGTTGAAGGACGATTTCATGCTTAGCTTTTGTGAGAGTATTTTTCTTAAATTATCTGATTTTTTATGAGTCATAAGAGGGGCCAAAGGACGAGCCGCTCTAAGAAAAAACCCTAGTGTGCGCAGAGTCTGGTCGCTCACTGAACAGCAAGAAGACCTGACTTCACGACATTTTTTGAATGAGGCGCAGCGTGTTGCTGGTGACCTGTCCCGAATAGGCCAGTGGTGTTGAGCTTGTGCGGTTAGATTGTGCACAAGCACAACCGAAGCACACCATGAACCTTTTGACCGCACTGCGCCCGGGCTTGCCCATCCTGATCGGCGCTGCGCTGATGTTGTCGGTCAGCATGGGCTTGCGGCAAAGCCTGGGTGTGTTCATGCCGGCCTTGACCAAGGACATCGGCATTTCAGTGTCCGAGTTCACATTGGCCATTGCGGTGCAAAACCTGGCCTGGGGATTTTTGCAGCCCTTTGCCGGGGCGATGGCTGTGCGCATCGGGTACCGACCCCTCATGATGACCGGTGCTTTGCTGTACATCCTGGGCATGACTTTGCTGTGCCTGGCTCAGGGCTTGCTGGGCGTGATTCTGGGCGCTGGGCTTGCCATTGGTGCGGCCATGGCCTGCAACGGATCGGCCATTGCCATGGCCGTGGCCTCCAGACCGGTGTCGCCTGCCTTGCGCAGCACGGTGCTGGGTATCGTGTCCGCCGCAGGCTCTTTGGGTGCCTTGATGGCGGCGCCTATCGGTCAGCTGCTGTCGCAGGACTATGGGTGGCGTGTGGGCGTGGGCGGTTTCGTCATCATGGCCTTGGTCATCTTGCCTGCAGCCTGGTATGCAGGACGGGTGGACGCCTTGCCGGTGCCGCCTTCACCGCATGGCGAAAAAAACAATGCGCTCGACATGGCCCGGTTTGCCTTGAAACACCCGCCTTTTGCGGTGATGACACTGGCCTATTTTGTGTGTGGCATGCAGTCTGGTTTTTTTTGACCACACATCTGCCGTCCTACCTCGATTTGTGCGGCATGGACCCGATGCTCAGCGCTCAAGCGCTGGGCATGATTGGTGGCTTCAACGTCTTGGGCAGCTTGTTTTTCGGTTGGGCGGGTGGACGTTACAACAAGCTGCTGCTGTTGGGCGGCATTTATGCGCTGCGCTCATTCGGTCTGGCCTGGTATTTTCTGTCGGTGCCAACGCCTGAGAACACGCTGGTGTTCGCCGCCATCATGGGCTTTTTGTGGCTGGGCGTGGCACCCTTGGTGACCGGCTACATCGGTGAAACCTTTGGCCTGCGCTGGCAGGCCATGCTGGGCGGTATCGCTTTCATGAGCCACCAGCTGGGCAGTTTCATGGGGGCTTTGGGGGGCGGTCTGGTGTTCGATGCCATGGGTTCGTACAACCGGGCGGTGCAAGTGGGCGTGCTGGTGGGTTTGTTGGCCGGTATGCTGCAAATGGCTTTTGCGTTTCGCGCCGAGTTGCCCCCTGGCCAGTCCAGACCGGCCTGATTCGCACCGTTTGAGCGTGGTCTGAGCCAGGTCTCAAATGCCCAGTTGCTTGGCCGCCAGCTCTTTCATGATGTCTTCAGCCCCGCCGCCAATCATCATCACCTTGACTTCGCGGTAGACCCGCTCGCTCACGGTGCCGCGCATGTAGCCCATGCCGCCCAACAGTTGAACGGCGGCATCGGCGCAGTACTGCATGGTTTGGGTGGCGTGGTTTTTCAGCAAACACACCTGCGCCACCCACTCGGCACCGGTTTGGCCTGCATCGGCTTGTTGCGTCACGGCATCGACCCAAGCCTGGGTGGATGAAATGCGCATTTGCATGTCCATCAGTTTGTGGCGGACCGCTTGGCGTTCGATCAAAGCAGCGCCAAAGGTCTGGCGCTGGCGGCTCCAGGTCAGGGCCTCGTCCAAGCAAGCCTGCGCAAAGCCCAGCGCCATGGCCGACATGGCCAGGCGCTCGCCATTGAAGTTGCCCACGATCATCTTGAAGCCAGCGCCTTCGTTGCCCAGCCGGTAACGCTGGGGCACGCGCACGCTGTCAAAGCGCAGTTGGGCGGTGTCTGAGCTGTGCCAGCCCATTTTGTGCAGGCGGGTACGCGAGATGCCGGGCGTGTCACCGGGCACCACAACCATGGAGATGCCGCTGGCCCCCTTGCTGGCCACATCGGTCCGCACGGCCAGCGTGATCCAGTCTGCACGCAGGCCCGAGGTGATGAAGACTTTCTCGCCGTCGATCACATAGTCCGCGCCATCGGCACGCGCCGTGGTGCGAAGGCCCGCCACGTCGGAGCCGCCACCGGGCTCGGTGATGGCCAAGGCCGCGATGCGCTCACCGCGCAGCACGGTGGGCACCACTTCGGTCTGCAATTCGGTACTGCCATGCGCCATGACCGGAGGCAGGCCGATGTTGAGCGAGAACAGGCTGGCCATGACGCCGCCGCTGCCGCCATGGCGTGCCAAGGTTTGCGACATCAAGTTGCGCGCTCGCCAAGGGGCGGGTGTGCCGCCCAGGTGTTCGGGGTAGCCCAGGCCCAGCAGACCCAGCTCGGCGGCTTGGGTGTAAAGCGAGCGGTCAAATTGACCGGCTTCTTCCCAGGCGGGCACATGCGGAGCGATGGCTTGTTTGGCAAAACGCTCTACCGTGGTCTGCAGGCTTTGCAGGTCTTCTGGTGTGAAGTCGGGTGTGAAGCCGGCGGAGTTCATGCGGCGTCCTTCCATTGCACCAGCACCTGGCCGGGGCCCACTTGTTGGCCCACGCTGGCCGAAAGGCTGTGCACCACCGCATCGCGTGGGGCGCACAAAATGTGTTCAAGCTTCATCGACTCGATCACCAGCACAGCATCGCCTTGCTGGACCGATTGGCCTTCTTGCACATGCAATGCGATCAGCTTGCCGTTGAAGGGCGCACGCAAAGACTGCGCTGCTTGTGCGCTGGCGCCTGTGTTGGGTGCGCTGTGGCTTTGGTCGGTGAGCCACAGCTCACAGGTTTCGGGGCCATGCAGCTGCACATGCCACTGCACAGTGTGGGCGCCCCGGCAGGCCAAGGCGTGGGCATGCCAGCGCTGGTCGTTCAGGTCGATGTGCAGCATTTCAGCGCTGCGCGTCACGCGAGCCTCGTGTGTGGCATCGCCTGTTTGGATGCGCACTTGTCCTTGACCCAGTTCCTGCAAGTTCAGCGAGAGGGTGTCTGTGCCCATGCCCATGCCCACGCCCATGCGCACAGGCCACGTGAAGGGGCTGGGCATGGCGATTGCAGGCGCTTGCTTGGCATACAGCACGGCCAGAGCCGCCACGGTGCGGGCATCGCTGGTCGCTTGCAAGCTTTGCCGCACCGCATCGGCCTGTTCGGCCAAGAAGGGAATCAAGGCCTCCCCCGCGCGGAACACCGGGTGCTGCAAGCACGCGGCCAAAAAAGCGCGGTTGGTGGGCAGGCCCAGCACGGCGGTTGGTCCAAGCCCGTGCGCAGGCGGTCGATGGCCTCTGCGCGGGTGGGCGCGTGGGCGATCAGCTTGCCCAGCATCGAATCGTAGTGCGGCGTGACCACCGCGCCCACATGCAGCGCATGGTCAAAGCGCAAACCCTCGGGTTCTGAAAAGGTCTGCACCGTGCCGGTTTGCGGCGTGAAGTGTTCGTCTTCAGCACACAAGCGCACCTCGATGGCGTGGCCTTGCAGGCGCACATCGGCTTGCGCCAGCGGCAGTGGCTCACCGCGCGCGATGCGCAATTGCCACTCCACCAAGTCAAGCCCGGTGAGCAGCTCGGTCACGGGATGCTCCACTTGCAGCCTGGTGTTCATCTCCATCAAATAAAAAGGCTTGTCGGCCTGAGATTCATCCAGCAAAAACTCCACCGTGCCCGCGCCCACATAGCCCGCCGATTGCGCGAGCGCAATGGCCGCTTGCCCAGTTGCGCGCGCAGCGCAGCATCCACGGCAGGGCTGGGCGATTCTTCGATGATCTTTTGGTGCCGCCGCTGCACCGAGCAGTCGCGCTCGCCCAAGTGGATGCAGTGGCCTTGTGTGTCGGCCATGATTTGCACCTCGATGTGGCGGGGGCGCAGCAGGGCGCGCTCCACCAACAAGTCGCCATTGCCAAACCCTGCAAGGGCTTCATACCTGGCGCTGTGTAGGGCAGGCAGCAGTTGCGCCATGTCGGTCACCAAGCGCATGCCTCGCCCGCCGCCGCCGGCCACAGCCTTGACCATCAGCGGCAAGCCCAGTTGCTGCGCTTGTGCCATGAAAGTGGTATCGCTTTGGTCCGCGCCAAAGTAGCCTGGCAGGCAGGGCACACCGTTTTCTTGGGCCAGCGCCTTGGCAGCCGACTTGCTGCCCAGTTCGCGGATGGCTGCAGGCGGCGGCCCGACCCAGGTCAGGCCCGCGTCGATCACCGCTTGCGCAAACTCGGCGTTCTCGCTCAAAAAGCCATAACCCGGGTGCACCGCATTGGCTCCGGTGGCCTGCGCTGCGGCCAGCAGTTTGTCGATGCGCAAAT